>DATJOH010000295.1:0-6419 GCA_035507235.1 Acetobacteraceae bacterium | reverse complement strand
CTTTTGCAGATCCTTCAAGGTCGGCACCGGTGCCGGCGGCCCCGGCCAGATATCCCCCGCCTCCGTCAGCAATTGCGGCGCCGGATTGCCGGTCTTCGTCCCGAACCGCGCCCGCTGGAAATTCTCGCTTTCGCTCACCGGGCTATTCGGGTTCTGCCAGGGAAAGGTGAAGGTATCGCGCTCATAGCGCCAGAACCCCGATCCGGAGCAACCGCCCAGCAGCAAAACAACGCACAAGCCAAGGCGACGCATCAAACCTCTCCGGCCAAGTGTGGCGCCGCACCATGCCTCCGCGACGCCCGGCGCTCAAGTCGCGCCGACAGAAGGCGCCACTTCCTGCGGCGCCATGCCTGGCAGCACTGCCCTTCCGTGACGCACATGCCATGCCTGCATCAGCTGGAGCACCGTCGCGGCCGTTTCCTCGATCGACCGCCGGGTCACGTCCACCACCGGCCAGCCACGCCGTGTACACATACGCCGCGCCCAAAGCAGCTCCGCCTTCACACTCTCCAGATCCACGTATTCCGTGCTGTCCTGGCGGATATGCCCAGCGCCATGCCCCTGCGCGATCAGCTTCAAGCGATGCCGCCTGATTTCGATCAGCGCCTCGGCATCCAGCGTGAGCCCGATCACCGGACAATGCGGCGCCTCCAGCCCCGGCGCATCCGGCAGCCCCGGCACCAGCGGCACATTGGCCGCCTTGATGCCCCGGTTCGCCAGATAAAAACTGGTTGGTGTCTTGCTGCTGCGCGAGACGCCCACTAGGATCACGTCCGCTTCCACGATGCCGGTCTGCGCCTGCCCGTCATCATGGGCCAATACGAAATGGATGGCATCGATCCGCCGGAAATAGTCGGCATCCAGCACATATTGCTTCCCTGGCCTCGCCGTCGCCGGCGCGCCCACCTGCTCCTGCAGCATCGCCAAGACCGGATCCAGCACATTGACCACCGGCACATTCAGCCGCTGGCAGGCCGTTTCCAGGTCGGACCGCAGCGCCCTGTCCACCACCGTCGAAAGCACGGGTCCCGGCTCGGTTTCGATGCCTTCGAGCACCCGATGCAATTGGAAGCGCGTCCTGATCAGGCTCCAACGATGATAATTCACCGTCAGCGGCTCGAACTGCGCCACCGTCGCCCGCGCGATCGAATTGAGTGTCTCCCCGGTCGCATCCGATACCAGGTGCAGATTGAGCCGATCCTGGGTCATGCGGCGTCCGTCGTGGCGTAGGTCATGGAAGCGTGAGTCACGGGGATAAGTGGCCGTACAGGGTGCGCCGCGACCCAACAAAAAGAAACCCGGGGAAAACCATGCTGGTTTGCGTGCCGTGCCTCACCCGCACCGCGCTTTCCCCCAGCCTCTGGAAAGATGCAAAAGACTCTCCAGCTTCAGCGCCTTGCCGGCCGCTTCTCATGTGGGCAGACGGCCTGCATCGCACCGCGTTCGGGGTACCCCGTTTTCCACAGGCCCATCTGTCACCCCATTTCACTCTTTAAGAATCCTTTTTAGGAAGGATGAGCGGCCGCGAGGCGCGCCGGGACCGAGAATGACCAAACAACCCATTATGCGCGTGCTCAGCGGCGATCCGGTTTGGCCGCCGCCAATATGGCTCATGCGTCAAGCCGGCCGTTATCTGCCGGAGTATCGCGCCATCCGTGAAGGCGGCGACTTCATCGCCCGCTGCACCACCCCGGATCTTGCCACGGAGATCACCCTCCAGCCTATCCGCCGTTACGGCATGGATGCCGCCATCCTCTTCAGCGACATCCTCATCCTGCCGTGGGCGCTCGGCCAGGATCTGCGCTTCGCTGAGGGCGAAGGCCCCATCATGGCGCCGATCCGCGACGCCGCGGGCCTCGGGCGCCTCGACCTAGCGCGTGGCCAGGACAAGACCGCGCCCGTCATGCAAACGGTTCGGCAAGTGCGCGCCGCGTTACCCGCCGAGTGTGCCTTGCTGGGCTTCGCCGGCAGCCCCTTTACCGTCGCCTGCTACATGGTTGAGGGCGGTGGTTCTCGCGATTTCGCCACTACCCGCACCCTCGCCTACAGTGAACCCGCCTTTTTTCGCCTGCTTGTCGACCAGTTGGTCGAAGCCACTATCGCCTACCTTGCGGCCCAACTGACGGCTGGCGCCGATGCCGTCATGCTGTTCGATACCTGGGCCGGCATTCTTCCCCCGGCGCAGTTTCGCGAACATGTTCTGCGTCCGACGGCCACGATTGTGGCGGCACTGCGGGCGCAATTCCCCGGCGTTCGCATTATCGGCTTCCCGCGTCTCGCCGGGATTTTCGCGGCTGACTACGTGGCGGAAACCGGCGTGGACTGCATCGGCCTGGACACCAGCGTCGATGCCGCAAGTGTGGCAGCCACCCTCCCCGCCAGAACACCTGTCCAGGGGAACCTCGATCCCATGGTGCTGATCGCCGGCGGCAATCCATTGGCCACAGCCGCGCGCGACATCTGCGAGGGGCTCCGCGGCCGCCCGCACATCTTCAATCTCGGCCACGGCATCCTGCCGCACACGCCAACCGCCCACGTCGCCGATCTCATCGCTGCCATACGCGAGGCCGCGTGAGCCGCCTCGCCATTGTGCTGTTCAATCTGGGCGGTCCCGACAGCTTGGCGGCGGTCAAGCCATTCCTGCTCAATTTGTTTCGCGATCCCGCCATCCTGCGCGTGCCGTTTTTCGTCCGTCCCTTTCTTGCCCGCCTGATTGCCGCCCGCCGCGTCGAACCGGCCAGCGCCAACTACGCCCTGCTCGGCGGCAAATCCCCTTTGCTCGAATTGACCAACGCGCAAGCGGCCGCGCTGGAAACCGAACTCGCCGGGCGCGGCGTGGAAAGCCGGGCCTTTGTCGCCATGCGCTACTGGCATCCGTTCGCGTGGGAAACGGCCCGCGCCGTCCGCGCCTGGAACCCCGACGAAATATTTCTCCTGCCGCTCTATCCGCAATATTCCACTACGACGACCGGCAGCTCACTCGCCGACTGGCGCGAAGCGGCCGCCCGCGCCGGTCTTGCCAAGCCTGTCACGACCCTTTGCTGTTTTTACGCGCATCCTGCGTACATCGGGGCGACGGCCGCCATGGTGCGCGATGCCCTGGCCAAGGCGCGCGCCGACACCGCCGCGCCGGTGCGCGTTCTCTTCTCCGCCCACGGCCTGCCGGAAACGATCGTCCAACGCGGCGATCCTTATCAGCACCAGATAGAATCCACAGTTGCGGCGATCGTCGCTTCACTCGGTGAACCTGGCCTCGACCATCTGGTCTGCTATCAGTCCCGCGCGACGCCGCAAAAATGGCTCGATCCCTCTACCGAAAGCGCCATCGAGGCAGCCGCCCGGGACAAAGTTGCTGTCCTCGTGGTTCCGGTAGCTTTTGTCTCCGAGCACTCCGAAACCCTCGTCGAACTCGACGTGGAATATCGCGAGCTTGCCGAGAAACTTGGCGTGCCCGCCTATTTCCGCGCCCCGGCGCAGAATAGCGACCCAGGCTTCATCGCGGCACTTGCCGATGTCATCGTCGAAGCACGCGCCCGCGGTCCCGGCCTGTGCAGTTCTGCCGGCGGTCGCACGTGCCCTGCTGTTCACGGCAATTGCCCGCTTCCCGAGGCCGCGTGAGCCATGGCAATTCCGTTTTTCGCCTATCTCTATCCGTGGACGAAAGCATTCCACATCATTGCGGTCATCGCCTGGATGGCCGGAACGCTGTATCTGCCGCGCCTCTACGTCTATCATTGCGAAACCACGCCCGGCTCCGAGTCAAGCGAGCGCTTCAAAATCATGGAGCGTCGCCTCTACAAGCAAATCCTCATGCCGGCCATGTGGGCAACATTCCTGTTCGGCATCATCCTCATGCTGACGCCCGGCCTTGTCGACTGGCACCGCTTCTGGTTTCCGACCAAGCTTGTCGCAGTCCTGCTGCTCGGGGGCTTCCATGGTGCCCTCGGCAAATGGCGCCGGGAATTTCTGAACGACCGCAACACGAAACCACAGCGTTTCTTCCGTATAGCCAACGAAGTGCCGACCCTCCTCATGGTCATCGCCGTCATCATGGTGGTGGTGCGGCCCTTCTGACCGCGGCGACCCGCCCACATTTGCGGCTTTTTCATATCAATCCTCTTGAACCGGCGCCCGGACTATGCCACCTCCCACGTGGCGGCCGGGAGCACCTGCCCGTCCCCCTCCTCCGAAGCGGCCTTCCCAAGTGCCGCGCCCCCATGCCCTTCCGGGACTAGCGCCGTCATCCGCCCCGCGCGGCTGGCATCCCGCCATCGGCCGACCTTCCGGCAAAGGCATTCCATTCCACCACGGCAGTCATCAAGGCCCCTCGCGTATGCATCTCGCCGAACTCAAGGCAAAATCCCCCGCCGACCTGCTCAGCTTCGCCGAAGAACTCCAGGTCGAAAACGCATCGTCCCTGCGCAAGCAGGACATGATGTTCGCCATCCTGAAGAACCTGGCCGAGAACGACCAGGCCATTCACGGCGACGGCACGCTCGAAATCCTGCCCGATGGCTTCGGTTTTCTGCGCAGTCCGCAAAGCAATTACCTGCCTGGCCCGGACGACATCTATGTCAGCCCCAACCAGGTGCGCCGCTACGGTTTGCGCACCGGCGATACGGTGGAAGGCCAGATACGCGCCCCGAAAGACGGCGAACGCTATTTCGCGCTGCTGAAAATCGATGCCGTCAACTTTGAAAATCCGGAAGCGGTCAAGCACCGCATCAATTTCGACAACTTAACGCCGCTCTACCCGGATCGCCGCCTCAAAATGGAAATGGAAAATTTCCAGAGCGTCGCCAAGGGTCCGCAAAAGGATTTCACACCGCGCGTCATCGATCTCGTCGCCCCCATCGGCATGGGCCAGCGGGCCCTGATCGTGGCACCGCCGCGCACCGGCAAAACGGTGATGCTGCAAAACATCGCCACCGCCATCGCCAACAACCACCCCGAAGTCTTCCTCATGGTCCTGCTCATCGATGAGCGGCCGGAGGAAGTCACCGACATGGCCCGCACCGTGAAAGGCGAAGTCGTCGCCAGCACCTTCGATGAACCGGCGACCCGCCACGTGCAGGTCACTGAAATGGTGCTGGAAAAAGCCAAGCGACTGGTCGAACACAAGCGCGACGTGGTGATCCTGCTCGATTCCATCACGCGCCTCGCCCGCGCCTACAACACTGTCGTGCCCTCATCGGGCAAGGTGCTCACCGGCGGCGTGGACGCCAACGCCCTGCAGCGCCCGAAACGTTTCTTCGGTGCCGCCCGCAATATCGAGGAAGGCGGTTCGCTCACCATGATCGCGACCGCGCTCATCGATACCGGCAGCCGCATGGACGAAGTGATCTTCGAAGAGTTCAAAGGCACCGGCAACAGCGAACTGATCCTCGATCGCAAGCTGTCCGACAAGCGCACCTTCCCCGCCATCGACATCACCAAGAGCGGCACCCGCAAGGAGGAACTCCTTGTCGATCGTGCCACTCTCTCGAAAATGTGGGTGCTGCGCCGTATCCTCAATCCGATGGGTGCCAACGACGCCATGGATTTCCTGCTGGAAAAACTGAAATACAGCAAAACCAATCAGGATTTCTTTGACGCAATGAATACGTAAAGGCCAGGGGCTCTGCCCCTGGACCCCGCTGGGGCCTTAGGCCCCAGACCCCGTTTCATTAAGAAGATGGCCACCCGGCGCCATTGGACACCAGAAAAATCCCCCATACACTCGGTGGGTCCAGCATGCCGGAGCCCCCATGGACCGACCCGACCAGCTTACCATCCGCACCGCCACCGTGGGCGACGCCCCCGCGCTGGCGCTGGTCGGCGCCGCGACTTTCCTCGAAACCTACGCCCACATGATCCCCGGCCCCGACATGTTGGCCCACTGCGCCCGCCAGCACAGCGCCGAAACCTACGCCGCCTGGCTCGCCGACCCCGCGGCCACTATCTGGCTCGCCGAAACGCAGGTCCAGTCGCCGGTCGGCTACCTCGTCCTCACCCGCGCCACCATCCCCGTGGGCGCCGCGCGTCCGGACGATCTGGAAGTGCAACGCATCTACGTGCTGAACCGCTTCCACAGCACCGGCGTCGGCTTTGCCCTGATGAATCTCGCCCTGGCCAAAGCCAACTCAAAAGGCGCCAGTCGCCTCGTTCTCGGCGTTCATAAAGACAACGAACGCGCCCTGGCCTTCTATAAGCGCCAGGGTTTCGATGTCATCGACGATCGAACATTCAAAGTCGGCGAAAGCTGCTTCTGCGACTTTGTTCTGGCTCGCCCATTACGCTGATGCCGTAGGCGCCAGGAAAGATTGTTCTTCTGCGAAAAAGAAGCAAAAGACTCTTATAGTTGTTCCATTTAAGAATGGGATATGTTATCGTTTGCGTCTCTGGAGGAGCGAGCGATGACCTACAGCGTTGATCTGCGT
>DATJOH010000294.1:0-3198 GCA_035507235.1 Acetobacteraceae bacterium | reverse complement strand
GTGCACCAATGGGCGAAGAACGTGCTGGTGTTCGTGCCGGTCATCGCGGCGCATCGGCTAGTGCCGCATACGCTCTTCCAGGCGGTGGCGGGCTTTGCCGCCTTCAGCCTGTGCGCCAGCAGCGTCTATTTGCTGAACGATTTGCTGGATCTGCCGCATGACCGGCTGCACGCGACCAAGCGCCGGCGGCCATTCGCCAGCGGTGCGCTCGATATTCGCCAGGCGCCGCCGCTGATCGCCGCCTGCCTGGCGGCGGCGTTCGTCATCGCGCTCGCGTTGCCCTGGCGCTTTCTGCTCATGCTGGCGCTTTATTACACCATCACACTGGCTTATTCGCTGGTGCTGAAGCGTCTCGCGGTGTGGGACGTGATGACGCTCGCCGGGCTTTACACGCTGCGCGTCTTCGCCGGCGGTGCCGCGACGGACATTCCGCTCTCGCCCTGGCTGCTCGCCTTCAGCTTGTTCCTGTTCTTCTCGCTGGCGATCGTGAAGCGCAAGACGGAACTCGGCCAGCATGTGCGCGATGGCCGCACCGAAAAGATCAGCGGCCGCGGCTATTTGCCCGAGGATCTCGACATGCTGCGCGGCATGGCGGCAAGCAGCGGCACCATGGCGGTGCTGGTGCTGGCGCTTTACGTCAACAGCCCGGACATTACGGCCCTGTACAGGCATCCGACGGCGCTGTGGGCGGTTTGCCCCATCCTGCTGTTCTGGATCAGCCGCATGCTCATGCTGTCCAACCGCGGCCTGATGCCCGACGATCCGGTGATTTTCGCTTTGCGCGACCGCGTGAGCCTCGTGCTCGGCGCAGTGGCGCTGGCGGCGTTCATTCTGGGTGCCATATGAGCGGCGCGGTCGCGGCAACGGGCATGCGCGGTGCCGGCCGTTACGTTGTGCTGGCCATGCTGGTGTTTGCGGCCGGGCTCGCGCTCGCGGCGGTGCTCGGCGGCGGCAAGGCAGCGCTCGCCGCCCTGCAGCACGTGCCGCCCTCGATCCTGCCGGTGTTGCTGGCGCTGAGCGCCACCAATTACGCGCTCCGTGCCGCGCGCTGGTTGCTGTTCAGCAACGCTCTCGCGCTGCGCGTGCCGCAGGCGACAAACGTACTGTACTACGTCGCCGGTTTCGCCATGACCGCAACGCCCGGCAAGGTCGGTGAAGCCTTGCGACTCTATCTCATGAACCGGTCGCATGGCGCGCGCTATGAAAGCACGGCGGCACTCCTCGTTGCCGATCGGCTATCCGATGCGGTAGCCATTACCGCCGTTGTCGCCCTCACGGTGGCCTGGTTCGCGCATTATTTGTGGCTTGCGATGGTTTCGGTGGCGATCGTCGCCTGCATTGTCCTGCTGGCATTGCGCCCAGGTTTCCTGCTGACGGTCATCGATGCGCTGTTCGCACGGATGCGGCGATGGCCGCGCCTGTTCGTGCGCGCGCGCCGTGCCGTGCGGGCCTTGCAACGATTGGCCGATCCCCGCATCTTCGGCCTCGCGCTGCTGCTCGGCATGCTCGGCTGGTGCGCCGAAGCAGCGAGCTTTGCCATTCTTCTGCACGCTCTCGGCGTCGGCGTGCACCCGCTGGCCGCCGCATTCATTTTTTCCTTCGGCATGATGGTGGGCGCGATTTCCGTGCTGCCAGGCGGGCTCGGCAGCACGGAGGCCACCATGATCGGCCTGCTGGCAACGCAGGGCGTGCCATTCGGCACCGCGCTGGTGGCTACCGGCGTGGTGCGGCTGACAACGCTGTGGTTCGCGGTCGCGCTTGGGTTTGTTGCGTTGCCGGTAGCGTTGGGGCGTGCGGCGCCGGCGCGAGAAGAAGGACTTCTTTTTTGAAAAAAAGAAGCAAAAAACTTTTGCAACTTTCGTCCGGCGTTTGGTTTAACCCGGCGAACTCGATGCTGCCCGTCATGAGTAAAAGTTTTTTGGTTCTTTTTTTCAAAAAAGAACACCTTCTTTGCCTTCGTTTTTGCGGATGAAACTCGCGGGTTGGGGACGGTTCCCGCAGGTGGAACAGAACGCTCGCCGGCCGGAACGTCTGGCGCAAGCCGAAGCAAACTTCCTGGAGGACCACGGCACGCGGGGGGTCTGTTTCCATGGTGCCGGCCGATCCTACGGCGATTGCGCCACCAACGCTGGCGGCGCCGCGCTGCTGACCGGGCGGCTCGACCGCATTCTGGCCTGGGACCCCGACACCGGCATCGTGCGCGTCGAGCCAGGCGTCGATTTCCGCCGCCTGCTCTCCGTCTTCCTGCCGCGTGGCTGGATGGCGCCTGTCACCCCCGGCACCGGCTTCGCCACCATCGGCGGCGCTGTCGCCAACGACGTGCACGGCAAGAACCATGAAAAAGACGGCACTTTCGGCCAGCACGTTACCGCACTGGAGTTGACGCTGCCGGACGGTTCCGCGCGCACCATCACGCCCGCCGACGAGGATATCTTTCGCGCCACCGTCGCCGGCCTCGGTCTCACCGGCTTCATCACGGCGATTTCGTTCCGCATGCGCCGCGTGCCGGGCGGCCAGGCCCAGGTGCGCGAACAACGCGTGAATGACCTTGATCAATTCCTCGCTGCCATGCAGGAGGCGGTGGATGCCAGCTACACCGTCGGCTGGATCGATGGCGCCGCGCGCGGCGCGCAACTCGGCCGCGGCATCCTGGAAACCGCCGAACCGATGGCCAGCGATTATGCGCAGCCGCCCGAACATGCCCGCGCCGTGCCGCTCGATTTTCCCGCCTTGGCGCTCAATCGTTTCAGTGTCGCCCTGTTCAACCAGGCCTATTTCCACCGCGTGCCGGCTTCCGGCCGCATGCGCAACGTGCCGTGGCGCACCTTCCTCTATCCGCTCGACGCCATCCATGGCTGGAACCGGATTTACGGCAGGCGCGGCTTCGTGCAGTTCCAATGCGTGGTGCCGTTCGCGACCGGGGAGGCGGCACTCCGCGACCTGCTCGAGCTGATTTCGGCCTCGCACCAGGCGTCCTTTCTCGCGGTACTGAAACGCCTCGGCGCCGGCCGCGCCGGCTTCCTGTCGTTCCCGATGCCTGGCTATACGCTGGCGCTGGATTTCCCGCGCGGGCCCGACATAGAAGCGCTCTACGCGAAACTCTGCGCCATTACGCTGGACGCCGGCGGCCGCGTCTATCTCGCCAAGGACGCGCTGCTGGACGCCGAAAGTTTTCAGCGTATGTATCCCGAATTCCCG
>DATJOH010000293.1:0-5876 GCA_035507235.1 Acetobacteraceae bacterium | reverse complement strand
GAAAATTGGGGTCTGGGGACCTGTCCCAGTGGGAGGCCAGGGGGCAAAGCCCCCTGGCCTCCGGAGGCAATGCAGGATGGATCAATCCTTTGCGGGATTGGTATCAGAGGTTTTGAAAGGCGCCCTCAATCCCTGCTCCGCACATCCCCGCGCGCAAAGCGAAAATCCAGATTGCAGAATTCGCACGTCATGACGATATCGCCATTGACGGACATATGGTCGAGATCATCCGGAGAAAACCCTTCAAGTATGGAAGAAAGGCGCTGGCGGCTGCAGCGGCAGCCATAGGCTAGCGCGCGAGGCCGGTCGGCGGCCACGCCCTCGCTGTGGAACAGGCGCCAGATCAGATGGTCCGGCGGTAGCGCGTCATCCAGCAATTCGGCATCGGTAACCGTTGCCGCGAGAATTTGGGCGGTGCGCCAGCTTTCGTCCTGCGCCGCCTGGTCCAGATCGGGATCGACGCCGCCGGCGCCCGCCACGCGTTCAAGAATGAGAGCGGCGGCGCGCCAACCATCTTCCGTAAGCCCGGCCGCAAGGCGCACCTGGCAGGGAAGCTGCTCGCTCGTTTCGAAATAATGCAGCGCCATGTCGGCGAGGCTCGCGCCCTCGATTTTGACCAGGCCCTGATAGCGGTCGGTGTCCTGGCCTTGGTCCACGGTAAAGGCCAGGTAGCCCTCGCCCAGCAGCGCGGCGGCATCCGGATCGGGGTCGCTGGCCAGCAGGGTGGCCAGTTTGTCGGCATCGGCCCGGGCATAAAAGCGCAGCGCCCCGGCATCGGTGCAATCGGCAACCAGCGTGGGAACGGGGCCGTCGCCCTTGGCTTGCAGGCTGAAGGACCCGCGGAATTTCAGCGCGGCGGCAAGTGCTGCAACCAGCGCAAGCGCTTGCGCCGCCAGGCGCGTGACCACGATCGGATTGGGATGGCGGGACAGCAGCGCGTCGGCGAGCGGCCCAAGGCGCACCAGGCGGCCCCGGACCGGGCGCAGCGGCAGATAGAAAGGCGTGACGCCACGCGGCACGACGATGTCGGGCACGTCCGGACGCGTGCTGTCGAGGAAGGCAGGAGTCGCAGGCATCGAGGCAAGATGGGGGCTATCGCCCCCGGCGGCCAGAGGAATCCCGGCGCGCCGCGTGTCCCGGGCCCGCAGGACCTCGGTCCGCGGCGGTGCGGACGGCGTGCCAGGGCCGGCAATTTTCGCCGCAAGGCTCCAGGTGCCACAGGGGTTTGACTTGAGTTCCCTCACCTCAACGCGCGGCTGAGGTCAAGCACCGAGCTCATGTTGAACTCGTTTGACTATAAATCGAATTGCGCCCCGTCACGAGGCCGTGACAGGGCGCAATTGCAATACACCAAGCCGGCGCGCAAATCAGCCGTGTTTGAACGCGAAGGCGTAGATTTTGTTGTCGGCAGGCACGTAAAGATGTTTCTCCGTGGCAAGGATGGTCGAGAAATGACGGGTGCCGGTCATTGTGGTGCCGGTACCATCGAACAGAACCTTGCCGGTCTTGGCATCGAAGCCATGCAGCTCGCCGTCACCCTCGGCGCCCACCACCCAGACAATCGGGTTTGCGGTCCCATCGGTTGTCGTAATAATTGGCGAACCATCGCCGGAATAGGCAGCGCACCAGGCAACCGATATCGGCGAGCTAGCGTGCGGCGCCAGCTTAATCATCATGATGCCGGCACCGGAACACCCGACCGGGCTCGCATTGGTAAAAGCAACCATATCGCCCTTGGCCGTCGCGTAAACCGCGGGGGCGGTTACAATTCGCGTATTGGAAACTTGTACAATCGTCGCCTTGCCGCCAATGCCGCCGAGCTTGGCCCTGTTCAGCAAATAGGCATTGCCGTCTTTGCCGAACGCGATGACGCTCGGCGTGGTCGCGCCCCCGCTCGTCGCGACATCGACCGGCAACGCTTCCGTGCCGCCGAGATCGGCGTCCTCGTTGTCAAGCGTCAACCAGTTGGCGGGCGCGTAAAAGTCCTTATCCGCGCTTAACCGCGCAAGTCCGGGCTTGAGGCGCTCTACAGATTCGCCATCGCCATAGGTGCCGCTGGTGAACGTATTCCCCGTGGTAACGAACAACGACCCGCCGTCGGAGGCGATGCCCCCTTGCGCCCAAATGCCGCCACCGCCGGCGCGGGTCTGCCACACGCCAGCCAGGGTTTTCGATGCCGGATCGAATTCCGCCACGGTGCCGTTATAAGGCTGGCAATCCCCGTAGCGCCCGCCATAAACAACGTACAGCTTGCCATGCAGCAGCAGCACCGCGCTGCGTTCGCCCTGATTTCTCGAGGAAAAGCTGATGTTGCGACCCGTCAACAGACTTGTTACATCGAGCGGCCAACCGGACAGAACGGACCCATCAGCCAGGGACATCGCATATATTTTCTGCGCCACTGTATTATTTGTGTAGGTCAGCGCATCGAAATAGAGTGTGCCAGTACCGGGATCGATCGCCGGCGTGCCGGTGATGCCCTCGGGATTGATATCGCCGCAGGCAAGATCCGATAGCGGCACCGCCGCCGGCAGCGCGGTATGCCAGATGGCGGCACCGGTTTGTGCGTTCAGCGCGTAAACGACGTTGTTCTCCGTGGCAACGATCAGCTCGCCCGGCTGGCCCTGCGGGTGCCAATACAGCGGTTGCGCGTAAACCGATCCACTTACGGTTGCATTGAAACCGGTATCCGGCGCCATCGTGGCGGCGGCTTTTGTCGTCAGGTCCGGCACCTTGTAAGCGCCGGCGCGGGTCTGGCTGTTGTGATAGGTCACGACATCGTTGGCGACGGCTGGCGTGCCGACAAGGCAAGAGAAAGCAAAGGCTGTCAGGAAATCAACGCGCATAAGGCCCTCCTGTTTCAGCGAAGCCTAACAGAAGCCACGGCCCTCGGACCAGTCCCGGAAAAAATTGTAAAAGTTCTTTGCTTCTTGCTTTTTGACTGCACAGGTAGGGCGAAAAGGAGAACAGGCTGGAAAAGACTTCTTTTCTGAAGAAAAGAAGCAAAAGACTTTTATCAGTGGCTTTCACCAGCCAGGCCAAATCAGCGGATACGGATGCTATCCGAAACGGATAAAAGTTTTTTGGTTCTTTTTTTCAAAAAAGAACTGCTTGCCTTCCTTTCTTTACGGCGTCGCCATCCTGACAGCCAGCCGCACCGCCCCCCACCGCGCCCCCGCAACCACGATCGGCGCGTCAAATTCCTTCAGCAGCACAATGTTCCCGCCGCCCATATCGCGCGCGTAAGCCTGGACAAGGATGGGCTTGGTGACGCGCGCGGCCAGCAGCCCGGCGCGATCGTCAAAAATGCGACGGTTGCGGCTATGCGCCATGTTCCACTCTGGTTGGCCGGGCCGCTGCGGCTCGCTATACTCACGGTTGTGCGTCGCGATATAGCCATTGCGGTCGCAGGCGGCGCAGAAGGCGATGGCGGAATCACCCTGCTTGATCGGGTCGATGATAACCGGCAGCAGCGAATCGCAAATTTGGCTCGCGTCCGACAGCACTTGCGGTGGATCCGTGCCCTCGATCGGGCGGTAGCCGGTATCGAACAGCGCGGCGCGGGTAACCGCGCCACGCGCAAGCGCCGCCTCGAACGCGCCGGCCGCCGCGGCCGCGGCGTCCTGGGCCATTGTAACGTAACGGGCGGAGCGTTGTTGATCCGCAATGATCAGTGCCACGATGCGGCTCCGTGTCGCCGCCGGCACGTCCCGGAACATGATATGGATGCCGATCGGTGACGCGGCGACAACGCGCGCCTGAAGCGTGCCGATGCCCTCGAGCTCCAGCGTGGCGGCGCTCCCGGCGATGGCGTCGGGCGCCTGATGCACCAGCAGGGCGCCGGTCGCCGAAATATCGCCCGTCCAGCCGCTGGCCGTAAAGTCGCCGGCGGTCAGCCGAAAGCCGATGCTCATCGGCTCACGCTCGTCACGACGGCGGCTGCCGCCCTCCGAACTGCGCAGAATGGTGCCGAGGCGCCCGGCCAGGTCGTTAATCGCGCCGCTGACCCGGCCGGCAAGCTCGCGGAACAGGGCGGCGGAATGCTCGGTGGTGACCGCCCGCTCGGCAAGCTCGCGGGTTCGCTCCGCCACCTCGCCGGTATGCCCCGCGGCAAGCTCCACGCTGCGGGCGATTTCGGCCGTCGCTTCCCGCTGCTGCGCGGTAGCGTTGGCGACATCCGCGGCAATGGTGGAAACGCCACGTATCTGATCGCCGATGGCGGAAACGCTGCCGGCAGCCCCTTCGGTGGCGCGGCGTATATCGCGCGCCTGGCCGCTGACGGTGCCGATCGCCTCCTCCGTCTGGCGCGCCAGTTCCTTCACTTCGCTTGCCACGACGGCAAAGCCCCGCCCAGCGTCGCCGGCGCGCGCCGCCTCTATCGTCGCATTCAAGGCCAGCAGCTTGGTTTGCTGCGCAATACTGTGCACCAGGCGAACCACGCCGTTGATTTGGTCCACGGCGCGCGAAAGCTCGCCCATGGTGCCGCCGGCGGTCTCCGCGGCAACCACCGTCTCATTGCTGACGGTCGCGGCACGGTCCACCTGGCTGGTAATTTCCCGGCTCGCCGCCTCCAGCTCCTGGGACGCGCTGGCAACCGTGGTGACCGTGGACGCGGTGGTATCGATGCCGGCTTGCACCGCCTCCGTCATGCCGCGCATTTCGCTGGCGATCCGGCTCAGCATGTCGGCGCCCTCGGCAAGCCGCTCCGTCTGCAGCGAGATTTCGCCAACCGCGAGCTGCAATTCGCGCTCCAGCACATCGGCCAGGCCATTCATTTCAGTTTGTATGCGCGAAACCTCGTCGCTTTTCTGGTAGGTGGATATGGCGATATCCATGTCCAGAAAGGCGGCGCGCAGCAGCACGCCAATATCTTCCGCAAGCGTCGGCTTGGCGCGGTGCTTCGTCACCAGCGTCTGCACGAGCGATTCGAGCGTCAGGCAGTAGCCGGCGGTGTACCAGCGCGATTCAAGACCGATGCGAGCGTGCACCTCGCCGATGCGGTTGGCGCGGCGGAAATACTCGGCACCGAACACGCCCTCGAACAAATGCTTCCAGTGCTCCGCTTGCGTCACCCGCAACTTGGCGATGCGCTCCGGACCGCCAAGCATGGCAGCAAGCGTCGGCTCCGCCCCGAAGAAGCTGTAGAACCGATCCGCCACCTGCGGCAGGGCAGCGGCTACGACCGGCGCCAGGGCTTTCAGGCGGGCACAGGCGGCCGTATCGAGGCGCAAAAAGCGAAGGCGCTGCTCGCGGTGATTGTCTTCGCTGTCCTGCGTCGCTGCGGAGCCGGTACTATCGAGGGGCATGCGTCTTCCCGTGTGCGGAGATGGCCACGGGCGATGCTTGGCATAGGGTGGTCAACAAAATGTTGCGAAGGAAGGGGGTCTTTTTTGAAAAAAGAACACTACATTAAGCCTATCTGCGCTTAAGAAAAAAGAGTGCGCGCTGCGATCCGTGCGCCAGCAAAGCAAAAGTTCTTTGCTTCTTTCTTTCAAGAAAGAAGACCTTCCTACCTTTTCGCCTCAAACCGATACGGACTATCCCCCGCCAAATGCGGGTCCACCGCCAGCCGATGTTCCAGCGGCGGAAAGGCCCGGCTGCGGCAATTCGGGCGGTCGCAGAGGCGGCAGGAAAGGCCGATGCCAACCGCCGCCTGCTCCAGGTTGAGGCCATCGGCGTACACCAGGTCGCCGGCATGGCCGACGTCGCAGCCCATGGCGATCACATGGGTAGGCGGCGGCTCACCCCACGCGGCGGCCGGACCCTCGATGCATTTGGCGACGCAGAGGTAGGTGGCACCGTCCGGCAGTTGTGCGACCTGCACGCGGACCTGGTTAGGGGTAGAGAGCGCGCCATGCACGATCCAGCGCGGGCAG
>DATJOH010000292.1:0-9543 GCA_035507235.1 Acetobacteraceae bacterium | reverse complement strand
ATTTCACTTGCGCAACGCAGATCGCCAATGCATCAATCCGGCCGTGGGCAGGTTGTAACAGCCGCGCTTCCGAACTGCGCCCCTCGGCAGTGCAAAGCTTAAACCTGCCCACAGCCCAAGGTTGTAGAGCATGGTAAACCTCGGGGGAATCGATATCGATTCCCCCGCTTTGTTGGTTTCAAGGCAAACGATCACATCAAGCGATCAAACGATCCGTCGGGCCGCAGCAGCTCCAGTACACCGGTGGCGATGCCGTAATAGGCGCCCACCAGGCTGAGCCTGCCATCCGCGACCCGCTCGGCGATCCAGGGAAAGCTGCCCAGGTTTTCCAGCGACACCTTCACCGTCTCATGCTCGCAGACCGTCTGCCGATCCTGATCGGGGCTGTCGCAGGCGCGGGCCCTGGCGCGAGCGGCGATCTGCATCCAGGGCAGCACGAAGTCGCCGACCTGGCCGCGGTCGTCCTCGAGGAGCGCGCGCACGCCACCGCATTGCGCGTGGCCCATGACGATGATCGTGGTCACTTCCAGGCCCTTTACGGCGAACTCCAGCGCGGCGCTGGTGCCGTGATAGGCGGCATCGGGCATGTAGGGCGGTACCAGGTTGGCAACGTTGCGTATGACGAACAGCGCCCCTGGCGCCGCATCGAAAATCGCGGCGGGGTCGAGTCGGCTGTCGGCACAGGCGATCACCGCCGCCAGCGGTCGCTGTCCGGCTTCCGCCAACGCCTCGCAAAGCGCCCGCCGCTCCGGCCAGGTGCCGGTGCGAAACCGCCGGTAGCCGGCCAGCAGCGCATCGAGGTTCGACCTATTTGCCATGGGGCCGCCTATGGCACGCCGGATGCGGTCCTGGAATGGCGGCTGGCCGGCTGGCCTCCGGGCGCGATCACGGCGAGCGCACGAAAATGCTGCCGCGCCGCCGCGAGGAATGCGGTCAGGTTCGCCGATCCCTGCCGTTGCGCGGCATGGACAAGCTGCACCGGCCAGGCCGCCGGCGCGTATTCCGCCAGCACGGGCTGCAGCCGGCCGGCCAAGACCGCCTCGTGCACCTGGTAGGAGAGCGCGCGGGTGATGCCGAGCCCCGCCTCCGCCGCATCGATTGCCGCATCGGCCGTGCTGACGGCAAGTCGCGGCGTGACGCGGACTGCGGTGCCGCCGCGTTCGCCGAATCGCCAGGTGTCGGTCGCGCCGCCGCCCTCCGGGACAATGATGTCGTGCCGCGGGAGTGCCGCCGGCGTGGCAGGGATGCCATGCGTGGCGAGGTAGGCAGGGCTGGCGACCAGCACGCGCCGCACCTCCCCCACTTTCACGGCGCGCAACGCGCTGTCGGCCAGGCTGCCGATGCGCACCGCCGCATCCACCCCTTCTTCCGCCAGATGCACGATGCGGTCGGATAGTAGCAGCCGGGCCGACAAGTCGCGATGCTGGCGCAACAGACCGGTGATGATCGGCAGCACGTGCAGCCGGCCGAACATCAGGGGGGCGGCGATCACCAGAGTGCCGCGCGGCGCCGCATCCTCGCCTCGCGCTAAGCGCTCGGCGTTTCGCAAATCCTCAAGGATGCGCCGGGAGGACTCGAGGTAGAGAGCACCGCGCTCGGTCAGCCGCACCGTGCGCGTCGTGCGATGCAGCAAGGTGAGGCCAAGCTGCTGTTCCAACTGCGCGACGGCGCGCGTCACCGCGGCCGGCGATAGCCGCAAATGCCGTGCCGCCGCCGCGAAGCCGGACAAGTCGGCGACGGCGACAAAGGCGCGCATGGCGTCCAGCCGGTCCATCACGGCATTTCAATTCCCGCAATAATGAAGTGTCAATTGCGCCGATTACCTTACGCACCGACAGGGGTCATATCGTCGGCGAAGGCGTGGAGGCCGTCATGGGTTACGAGTACCTCGACCTTGCTTCGACTGACAGCGTCAAGGCGGCGCAAGCAGCCAATGGCAGCCGCGCGATGTGGGAGAATTTTCCGGGCAACCGCGTTTCGGACCGGTTGAGCGACGACGAAATTGCTTTCATCGCGACCAGAGACAGTTTTTACATGGCGACGGTTTCCGAATCCGGTTGGCCGTATGTGCAGCATCGCGGCGGGCTGCCCGGCTTTCTGAAGGTGCTGGACGAGAAAACACTTGCCTTCGCCGATTTCCGCGGCAACCGGCAATATATCAGCGTCGGCAATCTCGGCGCCAACGACCGCGCATCGCTGATCCTGATGGATTATCCACGCCGCGCCCGGCTGAAGATTTTCGCGCACGTGGAAATACGCGATCTGAAAGCGGATCCCGATCTTGCCACGAAGTTATCGCTGCCGGGGTATCGGGCCTTGCCGGAGCGTGCCATCGTTCTGCACCTGGAAGCGTTCGACTGGAACTGTCAGCAGCATATCACGCCGCGCTACACGGCGTCGGAAATAAGAGAAGGTCTTCTTTTCTGAAGAAAAGAAGCAAAAGACTTTTATCAGTTGCGTCCATCAGCCAGTCCAGATCGGCGGATTCGGATGCCAGGCGCAACGGATAAAAGTTTTTTGGGGCTATCCTACCTGGCCAGTTACAGAAAAAGAAGAATCCTTCTTTCTACGCCTCCAAAGCCCCCGGTGCCCGGCTACCGACCATAGAGAGCAACTCCCGCCGCGTATTGGGGTCGTCGCGGAAGGCGCCCAGCATGCGGCTTGTCACCATGGAAACGCCGTTTTTGTGCACGCCGCGTGTTGTCATACATTCGTGCGCGGCTTCGATGATGACGGCGGTGCCGAGGGGTTGCAGGACCTGCTGGATGGTGTTGGCGATTTGCGCCGTGAGTTTTTCCTGGATCTGTAACCGGTGCGCATAGGCATCGACCACGCGGGCGAGCTTGCTGATGCCGACCACGCGACGATGCGGCAGGTACGCGACATGCGCGCGGCCGATGATCGGCACCATGTGGTGTTCGCAATGGCTTTCCAGGCGAATGTCGCGCAGCAGCACGATTTCGTCGTAGCCCTCCACTTCCTCGAAGGTGCGTTCCAGGATCGCCACCGGGTCTTCCGCATAGCCCTTGAAGAACTCGAGGTAGGAGCGCGCGACGCGGCCGGGCGTGTCGCGCAGCCCCTCGCGATCCGGGTTGTCGCCGGCCCAGCGTATCAAGGTGCGTATGGCGTCCTCGGCCTCCGCCTGCGTGGGCGGTGGAAAGCTGCCATCCGTGGGCGCCATGGATCCGAGAGGTATCAGATCGTCCAAATGAGCGGTTCCTATCGTCTGCCGGACTCTAGGATGGCGCCATTTTCGCGTTGGACAAGCCTAATGCACCCTGCCGTCGGCGTGGGGGCTGTCCAGCGAAAAGCTTGGGATCGTCACGTCGAACGGTTCGCCCGAGCGCTTGACGACCATGTGATATTGCCCGGTCATGAAGCCGGACGGGGTCTGCAGCGGCGTGCCGGACACGTACTCAAACGCCTCGCCGGGCTTGAGCACCGGCGTTTCGCCGACAACGCCGTCGCCATGCACATGCTCTGTGTGCCCCTTGCCGTCGGTAATGTGCCAGGTGCGGCGCAGCAGCTGCACCGTCTCGCGGCCGTGGTTCTCCACCGCGACGCGATACGCCCAGACAAACCGGCTCTCCGCCGGCTCGGACTGGTCCTCGAGGTAAAATGCCCGAACTTTCACGAGAATATCGCGGGTGCGGGCTTCGTATTGGGTGTCCGGTTCGATCATGGCATGCGCGTCAGGCGGCTTCCTTCGTGGTGGCGGCTTCCTGCAAGGCGTGCACCAAATCGGCCTGCAGGTCGCGCAAATCTTCGAGCCCTACCGACAGGCGTATGGTGCCGTCGGTAATGCCGAGGCGGGCGCGCTCCGCCTCGCCGATGCGCATATGCGTGGTCGTGGCGGGGTGCGTGACCAGGCTACGCGCATCGCCGAGGTTGTTGGATATGGCGATCAGGCGCAGCGCATTCAGCACCCGGAAGGCGCCCGGCTTGCCGCCCACCACCTCGAACGTCACCAGCGTGCCGCCCGCGCTCATCTGCCGCATCGCCAGTTCGTGCTGCGGATGGTCGCGCCGCGACGGGTACCAGACGCGCCGCACGCCGGGATGGGATGCCAGCATGTCGGCAATCGCGGCGGCGCGGACGCAACTCGCCTCCACCCGCAACGGCAGGGTTTCGAGGCCCTTGAGCAAGGTCCAGGCGTTGAACGGCGAGAGCGCCGGACCCGTGTTGCGCAGGAAAGGCTGCAACACCTCCTCCACCCATTGCAGCCGGCCCAGCACCGCGCCGCCCATGACGCGGCCCTGGCCGTCTATGTGCTTTGTCGCGGAATAGACGGTGATATCGGCGCCGAATTCCAACGGTCGCTGCAGCAAGGGGGTCGCGAACACGTTATCCACCACCACCAGCGCCCCGGCCTCGTGCGCCAGCGTGCAGACCGCCCGCAGATCGACGATTTCCAGCATCGGGTTGGACGGTGTCTCCAGCAGCACCATGGACGCCGGCCGGGCAAAAGCGCGCCGCCAGCCCTCGATATCCGGCGCGTCCACGAACTCGATCTCGATGCCGTAACGCGGCAGCAGATTGGCCACGATCCAGTGGCAGGAGCCGAACAGGGCGCGGCTCGCCACCAGCCGGTCGCCGGCCTTCAACTGGCACAGCAACGCCGCGCTGACCGCGGCCATGCCGGTGGCGGTGACGCGACAGGCCTCCGCCCCTTCCAGCATCGCCAGCCGCGCTTCCAGCGCCGTGATCGTGGGGTTGCCGAAGCGGGAATATTGGTAATGGCTGACTTCGCCAAGGAACGTCGCCTCGGCCTGCTCCGCCGATTCGTAAACGAAACCACTGGTCAGGAACATGGCTTCGCTGGTCTCGCCGAACGGGGTGCGCTCGGTGCCGCCGTGGATCAGGGCGGTGGCGGGGTGGGGCACGGACATGGCGACGCGGCTGCTCCTTGGCAGGTGGAACGGTTCGCCGGCCATGAGGTTGCGGAGTGGGCCGGCCCGAACCTGGGCGCGGGCGTCGCCGCGAGCCTCTTTAGCGCGCTTGTTTAACCTCGCCGCAAGCCGGCCGGACAAATCGCGAGGGCCCTTTTGGGGGGCGGGGTGAGGTTAGGCGGGGGCGGATTGCGGCGTCAATCCGGGGAAGCGTATAGGGTTGCCTCCGGCGGCCAGGGGGCTTTGCCCCCTGGAACCCCCACCGGCGTGCCGCCGGCGTCGCTTGCGCTGCGCGGCACAGAGACAAACGCCAGGCTTCGGGCGGGTGTAGTTCAATGGTAGAACGGCAGCTTCCCAAGCTGCATACGAGGGTTCGATTCCCTTCACCCGCTCCAGCGCCAGGCCCTCGTACCCCGGCACCTTCACGAGCAAACCACGCGGCGAAATCCTTGCGGTTGAATGGAAGAAGTCTTACTCTTACGGGTAAGAGTAAGGAAGAAACCCTTTGCGCATTACCTCCAAGGGCCAGGTCACCATTCCTGCGGACATACGTGAGCGGGCGGGCTTGCTCCCGCAGACGGAGGTGGCATTCGAATTCGATGGCACGGTCGTGCGCATCGTGCGCGCCGCAGCCACACAGCGAGATGGGCGTGGCGCGCGTCTGGTCGCCCAATTACGCGGCCGGGGCGATGTGGCCATGAGCACCGACGATATCATGGCGCTCACGCGCGAGGACTGAATGAGCGCCGTGTTGGTCGACGCCAACGTCATTCTCGATATCATGACCGAGGATACGCAGTGGTTTGGATGGTCAGCGGAAGCGATCGGGCGGGCAGCCGATCGGTATCGACTCGTTATCAATCCGATCATTTATGCCGAAGTCTCGATCCGCTATTCGCGGATCGAGGAACTGGATGCCACACTGGCAAGAACCACATTCGACCGCGAACCGCTCCCGTATGAAGCGGCATTTCTGGCCGGTAAATCGTTTCTCACCTATCGGCAGCGAGGCGGGACAAGACGTTCGCCACTCCCCGATTTCTTCATCGGCGCCCACGCGGCTGTAGCGGGATATCAATTGCTGACGCGAGATGCGGCGCGTTTCCGCACCTACTATCCCAAACTCTCCCTCATTGCTCCGAACTGAATCTGCATGTCGGATGACGGATGCGAGCGCGCAAAATCGCCGGTTTTGGGCGCCGTTCCGTCAGTTCTTTACGATCCAATCGCGGCTCGTCCATTCCTCGTAGGCCGCGATATTTTCCGCGATCGCGTGGCCGTAGTAGCGTTCGGTGACGCGGAGCGCCAGGTCGATCCCCGCCGTCAAACCCGTGGCAGTCGCGAATTGCCCGCTTTCCACGAAGCGCACGCCACGCATCAGCTTCACCTTGGGAAACATTTCAGCAAACCTGTCATACGCATTGCGGTTGGTTGTCGCGCTATGGCCATCCAGCAAGCCGGTTTTCGCCAGCAGGAAGGCGCCGGTACACACCGATGCGACGAGTGCTTGGCTGTTCGCGACATGCCGTATCCATGCGATGGCGCGCGGATCGTCGCTGGACTGCGCGCCCATGATCGCGATTCGCGGCATCGGCGCGTCGTCAAAACGAAAATCCGGAACGACTGTCAGGCCGTTGCGCGGCATGCCGCCCATCTTGCCGCGGCCGTCGTCGCACATGATCGGGTCCCGTGTGGCCGAAACCGAATATACCGAAAAGCCGGCGCAGCCCGCGTAGGCGGCGCTGCTCAACACCTCCCACGGCCCGGCGAAATCGATCAATGTCGCATTGTCGCCAAGGATCACCGCGACCGGCAGCGGCGCCAATTTCGCCGCCTGCTCCGTCGCGGCGGCGGGGCCCGCCACCGCCGCGCGCGTGGCCGCGGCGCCAAAGGCAAGCCCGACGCCAAGCATCACGCGACGGGAAAGCATGTCCCGAATTCCAGCCAGTTCTGAGCAGTGCATTGCCACCTCCCGGAGACCGGCTTCCGCGCCAGCCGCCCACGGTGATCCTGGCAGCGTCCGCGCTTGGCAAGAACGCCAATTGAGTCACAAATCCAGCCATGCGCCGACATCCCAAACTGCCACGCGTGATTGCGCTGGTGGGCTTTCCCGGGGCGCAGTCGCTCGATCTGGTTGGCCCGCTCGAAGTCTTCTCCATGGCGAACCGCCTGACTGGCGTGGCGCATTACGTCACGCGTCTTGCGTGTCGCGATGGCGGGGAGATTCTGTGCAATTCCGGGTTGCGTCTGGCTGGCGCGGTCAGGTTCGCAGACTTGCCTACGGGCCTCGACACAATTCTGGTGGGCGGCGGTGACAGCGCCTCGGTTCAGGCCGCCGCGGCCAGCATCCTGCCCGCCTGGCTGGCCGCCCGCGCGGCGGACACGCGCCGGATCGGCAGCGTTTGTTCCGGTGCCTTCGTACTCGCAGCTTCCAGCCTTTTGGATGGCCGCCGCGCCACGACACACTGGGATTTTTGCACGGCGCTCCATGACTTCCGTCCCGCGGTAAGGCTGGAACCGGATGCGATTTTCGTGGCGGACCCGCCGATCTACACCTCGGCCGGCGTCACCGCCGGTTTCGATCTCTGTTTGGCGCTGGTGGAATCGGATTTGGGCCAAGACATCGCCTTGGCCGTAGCGCGGAACCTGGTGCTGTATATGCGGCGACCAGGCGGGCAAACGCAGTACAGCGCGGCATTGCAGGCGCGCCCTCCCGTCGCGCCGCGGCTGACGAGGCTGCTGGAGGCGGTGGATGCCGACCCGGCCGCGCATTGGGATCTATTTGCCCTTGCCGAGCGAGCCGCGATGTCGCCCAGAAGCCTCTCCAGGATTTTCCAAAAGGAGACCCGCATGACGCCCGCCGTTTTTGTGACCACCGTGCGTCTGCAACGCGCCCAGGGCCTTCTGGAGGAAGCGGAATGGCCGCTGGCCCGGGTGGCTGAGCGCGCCGGCTTCGGCACATTGGCGCAGTTCCATCGGGCATTTCAAAAACAGCTTGGAACAACCCCCGCCGAATACCGACAACGTTTCGGCCGCAAAGCAGATCTCGCCCGATAAGCCGTCAAGCCGCCCGCGCCCGACAGCAAGAGTTCTTTGCTTCTTTCTTTGTAACTGCCCAGGTAGGACAACCATTTGAAAAGAAAGGAAGGCAAGCAGTTCTTTTTTGAAAAAAAGAACCAAAAAACTTTTATCCGCTGCGGCTGACGTCCGAATCCGCCGATTTGGACTGGCTGTTGGACGCAACTGATAAAAGTCTTTTGCTTCTTTTCTTCAGAAAAGAAGTGCTTTCCTGCCTGTTCTCCTTTCCGCCCTACCTGGGCAATTACCTTTCTTTCAAGAAAGAAGCCCTACCTTTTTCGCGTTGGCTGCGCAGGCCATTGAATTCGCGGGCAAAATGGCGCTACGCTCGGACAAACAAATAGCGCCTGGAGCGGAGCAGTCTCATGTCGTGGGACCGCCATAGGGAAGTCCACGTTACCAACCGCGCGGAGCTCGATGCCGCGCTTCGCTCGGCTGACCGCATCGTCGTCGAGGGCGACGCGACGCTTACGGCTTATGCAGCGCATCTCGCGGGTGTCACACCGGCCACGGCGCCGGCACCGGACGGTGCGCGGGTGCGCCCGCTCGGCGATCAGGAGCGGGCAGCGCATTTGGCAAATCGGCCGCCACCGCCGCGGCTCTGGCCCTGGGTCGCGGGCGCCGCGGCGCTCATCGTGGCGGCCGGTGCGGCGTTGCTCCTGGAACATTTCGCCCGCTTGCCCGCCGGCGGCATCGCGCCGGCGGCGCCACCTCTGCCGCACGAGGCGCCGGCATTCCCAAGGTTCGCGCCTGGCAGCCTGACAACGCTGGCCTGGCCTGGCGTCGCCGTCGTGCTGATCGTCGCGGTTTATTTCATCACGCGTCAGGCCATCACGTCCGGCCGCGACGTGCAGATCGCCTGGCAGCTCACCGAGAAAGTCGGCGGCCGCGTCGTGATTACAAAGGTACGGGCGCGCTCCGCCTGACGCCGTCATAGCGGAAACTCTTGTTCCGCCGGGTGCGATCCCCTACCTCCGCGCCCATGAGCGATACACTGCCCGAACAGCCATCCTCCGAGGATGTACCCCCGCGGCCCTTCGGGACCGACGTCCCGCCGCGCCCGTTCGGCGCCGAGGTACCCCCGCGGCCCTTCGGCGCCGACGCCCTGATGTCGGAGGCGGCCGAACGCATACGCAAGCTGGAAGCGGAAAACGCCGAATTGCGCGACCGCTGGATGCGCAGCGAGGCGGATATGCAGAATCTGCGCAACCGCACCAAGCGTGAGGTGGACGACGCCCGCCTTTACGCCGTGCAGAAATTCGCCCGCGACGTGGTGGAAGCGGCGGAAAATATCCGTCGCGGCATCGAGAACCTGCCGAAGCCGCAGCCGGGCGAGACGGAAATCGTGACCCGCCTGCGCGAAGGGTTCGAAGGCGTGGAACGCAGCTTCCTGGGCGTGCTGGAACGCAACGGCATCGTCGCCGACGATCCGGTGGGCAAACTCTTTGACGCCAACCTGCACCAGGCAATGGGCGAGCAGCCTAGCGACCAGCACCCGCCGGGGACCATCCTGCAAGCCTGGAGCCGCGCCTGGACGCTGAACGGGCGCCTGCTGCGGCCGGCCATGGTCGTGGTC
>DATJOH010000291.1:0-6621 GCA_035507235.1 Acetobacteraceae bacterium | reverse complement strand
GCATCGTGCTGCCGCTAAACCGCCGGCAGTGCAAACAGATAGCCTATATTGCGAACGGTTTTGATATGGTCGCATTCACCCAGCTTGCGTCGCAGCTTGCTGACGACCGTGTCCACGTTGCGATCCAGGCTCGATCGCGCGGTGCGGCCAAGTGCCGCTTCGGCCAGATCGTCACGGCTCACCGGCTGGCCGGCGTGACGCAGCAGACATTCCAAAAGCGCAAACTCCGCGGATGTCAGATCGAGCGGAACGCCGGCGCAGGAGGCAACGCGCCCGGCGGCATCAAGCGAAACCTCGCCGACGCGGAGCGCGCGCACAGCCGCCATGGGCGGCAGCGCGCGGTCCGCGCGGCGCAGCACGGCGCGCATGCGCGCCACCAGTTCGCGCGGCTTGAACGGTTTCGGCACGTAATCGTCGGCGCCCAATTCCAGGCCGACCACCCGGTCCGTTTCGGTGTCACGCGCCGTCAGCAGAATGACCGGCAGCTCGGATGTCTTGCGGATATCGCGCAGCAGGTCGAAGCCGGAACGGTTAGGCAGCATCAGGTCCAGCACCACCAGGTCGAATTCCTCCAGCTTCGCCGCGGCAACGTCGGCGCCATCGTGCAGCAGCGCCACGTCGTACCCCTCCGGCGTGAGATACTCCTCCAGCATGCGCGCCAGCGGCACATCGTCCTCCACCACCAGAATTCTGCGCATGGTCAGTTTCCGCTCCTGTTCTGTGATCGTGTGTGGAGATGTGTGGGGTTGCAAAGGGCGGCAGACGTGGCGGGCAGAGCTTTCTCCACATAATACGACACCGCGTCACGCGCGGGGCGGCCAGAATGGTCACCGCACTTTTGGCCAGGAGCGCATGGGGCGGACTTCTTTGCGGGCGGGCTCGATGTCATGAGCCCGGGCGATATCAGGGCGGACGTGCCGGCACTTCCAGCGCCGGAGGAGGTCAAGGCGCTGCCGCCGCCGGAAGGCACGCCGCCGCCGCGCCGTCGCGGCATGATGGGTTGGCTGATCGCCCTGCTGCTGATGGCCGGCATCGCCTGGCTGATCTGGCGGCTACTGTTCGGCGGCCCCGCGCACCGGCACACCGCGCAGTCGGCGGAGCCGGTGGGCGTGGCCAAAATCGCGACCGGCAACATGCAAGTGGTGCTGACTGGCCTCGGCACGGTGACGCCGGTCGCCACGGTGACCGTGCAGACGCAGATCAGCGGCCAACTGATGTCGGTGGGCTTCACCGAGGGGCAGATCGTCAAGCAGGGCGATTTCCTGGCCCAGATCGATCCCCGCCCCTACCAGGTGGCGCTGGAGCAGGCGCAGGGAACGCTCGCCCGTGACCAGGCGCTGCTGGCACAGGCGAAAAGCGACCTGCTCCGCTACATCGCGCTCAACCGCCAGGACAGCATCGCCAAGCAGCAGGTCGCGGATCAGCAATATCTGGTGCAGCAGGACGCAGGCACGGTGAAGGTGGACCAGGCCGCCATCGACAGTGCGAAGCTGAATCTCACCTACTGCCATATCACCGCGCCGGTCACCGGGCGGGTGGGCTTGAGGCTCGTGGATCCCGGCAATTACGTGCAGACGTCGGGCTCCACCGGCCTGCTGGTGCTGACGCAATTGCAGCCCATTACGGTGATTTTCGTGCTGCCGGAGGATGATATTCCGGCCATAGCGGCCGAAATGAATGCCGGCCACGCGCTTGTCGTGGATGCGTATGACCGCACCAATACCACCGTAATTGCCACCGGCACGCTGCTCACCATGGATAATACGGTGGACACCACCACCGGCACGGTGAAGCTCCGCGCGAGCTTTCCGAATACCAACAACGCCTTGTTCCCCAACGAATTCGTCAATGCGCGGCTGATGCTGCAGACGCTGCAAAACGTGGTGGAAGCGCCGACGGCCGCGGTTCAGCACGGCGCGCCCGGCACCTTCGTTTACGTTGTGAAACCGGACAGCACGGTCGCCGTGCAGGTGATCGGCACGGGCATTACCGATGGCGACATGGTGCAGGTCACCTCCGGCCTGAAAGCGGGCGATACGGTGGTGGTGGATGGCACCGATCAACTGAAGCAAGGCGCCAAGGTGAAGGTGGCGCCGGATCAGGGCGACGCGGCCGCGACGCAGCAGAGCAGCCCGGGCGCACCGCCCGGTCAGCAGCCCGCGAATGCGACGCCGGTGCCCGGCAAGCATCACCGGCACCACCACCAACAGGGAAACCAGTAGGTTTCGATGGAACCCTCCCGGGTATTCATCCTGCGGCCGGTCGGCACAACGCTGCTGATGGTGGCGCTACTGCTGATTGGTATCGTTGCGTATCAATTCCTGCCGATATCGGCGCTGCCGGAAGTGGATTACCCAACCATCCAGGTAACCACCCTTTATCCCGGCGCCAGCCCGGAAGTAATGACCACCGCGGTAACGGCGCCGCTGGAACGCCAGTTCGGCGAAATGCCGGGGCTTTCGCAAATGAGTGCGGCGAGCTCCGCCGGCGCCTCGGTCATTACGTTGCAGTTCAGCCTTTCGCTGTCGCTGGACGTGGCGGAACAGGAAGTGCAGGCCGCCATCAATGCGGCAACGAACCTGCTGCCTTCCGACCTGCCGGCGCCGCCCATCTACGCGAAGGTCAATCCCGCGGATACGCCCGTGGTGACCCTGGCCGTTACCTCAAAGACGATGAAGCTGACCGATATCGAGGATCTGACCGATGTTCGCCTGGCGCAGAAGCTTTCGCAATTGCCTGGTGTCGGACTGGTAAGCCTCAGCGGCGGCATGCGGCCGGCGGTGCGGGTGGAAATCAATCCACGGGCGCTGGCGGCGTACGGCATACCGATCGACGATATACGCACGGACATCAGCAACCAGAATACCGATACGCCGAAGGGTAATTTCGACGGACCTTCGCAGGATACGACAATCAACAATAACGACCAGCTGCAAAGCTCGGACGAATATCGTAATCTGGTGATCGGCTACAAAAACGGCAGCGCCATCCGGCTATCACAAGTGGCCAAGGTGGTAGATGGCGCGGAAAATGCCGAACTTGCCGCGTGGGCGAACAAAACGCCGGCGATCATCGTGAACGTGCAGCGCCAGCCCGGATCAAACGTGCTGGCGGTGGTGAATTCGGTAAAAGCACTGCTGCCGAAACTGAAGCAGAGTTTGCCGGCCGGGCTCGACGTGCAGGTGCTCTCCGATCAGACAACCACGATACGTGCTTCCGTGGCCGATGTGGAATTCGAGCTGGTGCTGGCGATCGTGCTGGTGGTGCTGGTGATTTTCGTCTTCCTGCGCAATATCAGGGCGACCATCATCCCGAGCCTGTCCGTGCCTCTTTCCCTTGTCGGCACGCTGGGCGGCATGTATCTGTTTGGCTTCTCCATCGATAATCTCTCGCTGATGTCGCTCACCATCGCCACGGGCTTCGTCGTGGACGATGCCATCGTCATGATCGAAAACATCTCCCGCTACATTGAGGCGGGTGAGGCACCGTTGGCGGCGGCGCTGAAGGGATCGGCGGAAATCGGCTTTACCATCATATCGCTGACCGTTTCGCTGATCGCCGTGCTGATACCTCTGCTGTTCATGAGCGACGTGGTAGGCAGGCTATTTTATGAATTCGCGGTGACGCTGGCCACTACCATCGTGCTTTCGGCCGTGGTTTCGTTGACACTCGTGCCGATGCTGTGCGCGTTGATTTTGAAGCGCCCGGAGGAACGGCGGCAGAACCGCCTCCTCGCCGCCTCTGAGCGCGGCTTCAACGCCATTATCGCGTTTTACGACCGGCGGCTGAACTGGGTGCTCGATCATCAGGGGCTTACCCTGATCGTCGCGGTGCTGACGCTCGCCATTACCGCATTCCAGTTCATGGAAATTCCGAAAGGCTTCTTCCCCACCCAGGATACCGGGGAAATCCAGGGCATCTCCTACGCCGCGCAGAATATCTCCTTCAAGGCAATGGCGGTGAAGCAGCAGGCGCTGGCCGCCGCAATCCTGAAAGACCCCGATGTCGTCAGCCTCTCCTCCTTTATCGGCGTGGACGGCACCAACAGCACGCTGAATACCGGCCGCTTCCTGATTTCATTGAAGCCGCATGATGAACGCAGCCTGACCGCCAGCCAGATCATCCGGCGGTTGAACGATGAAGTGCATGACGTGACGGGCATACAGCTTGCCATGCAGCCGGTTCAGGATCTGACGATCGACAGCACCGTGGGGCGCGCGCAATATCTGTTCTTCCTGCAAAACACCGATCAAACACAGTTCGCCGCCTGGGTGCCGAAACTTGTGGCACGCATGCGGCAGATGGCGGAGTTCACCGATGTACAAAGCGATATGGCGCAGCAAGGCCGGGAACTGCAAATTACCATCGATCGGCCGACGGCGGCGCGCTGGGGCATCACGCCGGCCACCGTGGATAACGCGCTCTACGACGCGTTCGGGCAACGCATCGCTTCCACACTCTATACGCAATCGAACCAGTATCGCGTCATCCTGAACGCCGATGTCAGCAATACAACCAGCCTGCAGGACGCGCTCTCCGGCATCTATCTGCCGTCCTCCACCGCCAGCAACGGCCAGGTGCCGCTGGCGGCGCTGGTGCATCTTTCGGAGCAGAATGGTCCGCTGCAGATTCAGCATCTGGGCCAGTTCCCCTCCGTCTCGGTTTCGTTCAACCTGGCGGCTGGCGCCTCGCTCGGCAAGGCGGTTTCCGATATCCAGTTTGCCGAGCGCGATATCGGCCTGCCGGCGAGCTTCCAAACCTCCTACCAGGGCGCCCTCTCCGCTTTCCAGAACTCACTGTCGAACGAAATGATGCTGATCCTGGCGGCAGTGGTCGCGGTGTACGTCGTGCTGGGCGTGCTGTATGAAAGCTTCATTCACCCGGTCACTATCCTCTCCACCCTGCCCTCCGCCGGCGTCGGCGCGCTGCTGGCGCTGCGCATTGCCGGATCGGACCTGGATATCATCGGCATCATCGGCATCATCCTGCTGATCGGCATCGTAAAAAAGAACGCCATCATGATGATCGATTTCGCGCTTGAAGCGGAACGGGTGGAAGGCAAGCCGCCACGCGAGGCAATCCATCAGGCCAGCCTGTTGCGCTTCCGGCCCATTCTGATGACGACCATGGCGGCAATGCTGGGCGCGCTGCCGCTGATGCTCGGCAGCGGCACCGGATCGGAATTGCGCCGGCCGCTCGGCATCGCCATCGTCGGCGGCCTGGCCGTAAGCCAGTTGCTGACGCTCTTTACCACACCAGTGATTTATCTCGCGTTCGATCGCCTGGGTGCCCGCGTCGCGTCCCTGTTTGGCGGGCGCCCACGGTCTGTGGCGGCCGAGTGATGTTGATGTGTAAGACCAGGGGGGCTTTGCCCCCCTGGACCCCCCACTGGGGCCTGAGGCCCCAGACCCCCATCTGTTTTTGTCAGAGGACAAGGAGGGGCGCCGCCGGGTCCGCCCCAACACCCGCGCGGCGCCCCTCGTTGTCCTCTAACAAAGAGTCGGGGTTTGGGGCCCCCGGCCCCAACGGGGGTCCAGGGGGCAGAGCCCCCTGGTCTAACATATGAACATCTCCGCCCCGTTCATAGCGCGGCCGGTGGGGACTACGCTTTTGACCATTGCCATCGTGCTGGCGGGGTTCCTTGGCTATGCGAAACTGCCGGTGGCGCCGCTGCCGCAGGTCGATTTTCCGACCATTTCGGTATCGGCGCAATTGCCCGGTGCCAGTCCGGACGTGGTGGCCACCAGCCTTGCGGCGCCGCTGGAGCGGCATTTGGGCCAGATTGCCGATGTGACGGAAATGACGTCGCAGAGCCAGACCGGCCAGGCGCGGATCATTCTGCAATTCAATCTGGACCGCGACATCAATGGTGCCGCGCGTGACGTGCAGGCGGCGATCAATGCGGCACAAGCGGATTTGCCGACGAATTTGCTGTCGCAGCCGACGTACCGGAAAGTCAATCCCGCGGATGCGCCGGTGCTTATCCTGTCACTGACCTCCGGCACATTGACCCGCGGGCAGATGTATGACGCCGCGAGCACGGTGCTTCAGCAGGAGCTTTCGCAAATCGATGGCGTGGGGCAGGTGCTGATCAGCGGCGCCGCGTTGCCGGCGGTGCGGGTGGAACTTAACCCGCAGCGGCTATTCCATTACGGTATCGGACTAGAGGATATCCGCTCGGCACTTTCCAGCGCCAATGCCAACAGCCCGAAAGGCGCGATCGATGTCGGGCCTGAGCGCTGGCAAATCTATACCAACGACCAATCCAATCTCGCGAAGGATTACCAGCCGCTGGTGGTCGCCTACCGCAACGGCGATGCGGTGCGGTTGCGCGACGTCGCCGATGTACAAGATTCCGTGCAGGATCTCCGCAACCTCGGCCTCGCAGACGGCAAGCCCGCTGTTCTGGTCATTATTTTTCGCCAACCCGGTGCCAACATCATCACCACCATCGAAAGCGTGCGCGCGGCGATTCCGCGGCTGAAGGCGGCGTTGCCGAGCGACATCGACGTCAAATTCGCGGTGGACCGTTCCACCACCATCCGCACCTCCCTGTCCGACACCCAACGCACGCTGATCATTGCCGTGCTGCTGGTGGTCGCGGTGGTTTATGCTTATTTG
>DATJOH010000290.1:0-8008 GCA_035507235.1 Acetobacteraceae bacterium | reverse complement strand
CACAAGCCCCAGCGCGGGCAAGCAGGAACGCGGCTTCGCGCGCGTTGCGGGTGAGTTTGGCCGCGACTTCGAATTCGGCGCGGGCCTCGGCCAGGCGGCCGCAGCGAAACAGGAAGTCGCCGCGCGCTGCCGGCAGCGGTGCGTAGTTGCGGAGCGCGGGGGCGCTGGAAATTTCGTCCACCAATCGCAGGCCGGCTTCGGGTCCGAAGGCCATGCTATGGGCGATGGCGCGATTGAGATCGACCACCGGCGTGGGCATGACGGCGCGCAGGCGGTCGTAGAGGGCGGCGATGCGGCGCCAGTCGGTATCGGCCGCGCTGCGGGCGCGGGCATGGCAGGCCGCGAGGGCGGCTTGCAACGTGTAGGGGCCGTCGCCGCCCAAAGCTTGGGCGCGGGCCAGGGCGGCGAGGCCGCGGCGGATCAATAGCTGATCCCAGCGGGCGCGATTCTGTTCGGTGAGGGGAACGAGGGCGCCGTTTGGCGCGATGCGCGCTTTCAGGCGCGAGGCGTGGATTTCCATCAAGGCCAGCAGGCCGAACACCTCCGAGTCCCCGGGCATCAGCCTTGCCAGGATGCGGCCCAGTCGTTGCGCTTCGCGGCACAGATCCGGCCGGACGTGGTCATCGCCGGCGGTGGCCGCATAGCCTTCGTTGAAGATCAGGTAGATGACCCCAAGCACCGAGGCGAGCCGTGCGGCACGCGCTGGGCCGTGCGGCACCTCGAATCGCAGTGCGGCTTTCGCGATGGTTTTCTTCGCGCGCACGATACGCTGGGCGATCGTTGCCTCGCTGGACAGGAAGGCGCGGGCGATTTCGTCCGTTGTCAGGCCGCCGACGACGCGCAGCGTGAGGGCCGCGCGGGCTTCGGGCGACAGCACGGGGTGGCAGGCGGCGAAGATGAGGCCGAGCAGTTCGTCGCCGAGGTCGTTGTGGTCGGCCGCTTCGGCGGCGTCTGGCGTGTGTGGCGCGTCGTCCAGCTCCCGCGCGATTTCCGCGTGCTTGCGGGCGCGCATTTGGTCGCGACGGATGGCGTCGATGGCGCGACGCTTGGCGGTTGTCATCAGCCAGGCGCCGGGATTGGCCGGGACGCCGGTGCCTGGCCATTCGGTCAGGGCAACGACAAGGGCGTCCTGCGCCAGTTCCTCGGCAAGGCCGACGTCACGCGTGAAGCGGGCCAGACCGGCAATGAGCCTGGCCCGTTCAATGCGGAAAACCGCTTCGATCGCCTGGCGCGTCTCGCCTGTGCCCATGCCGCGTTGTTAGCGACGGGCGTGAGAGAGGCAAGCACACGAGCGACGCCGGCGGCACGCCGGTCAGGGGTCCAGGGGGTGAAACCCCCTGGCCCTCTTCGCGAAAGACCCGGCTACAAAATCTTCTCCGAAAAACTCTCCTCGGCCGGTTGCCATTCGAACAGCGGGCGGATTTCGATTTCGCTGCGCCCGGACGGGGGAAAGGGCCATCGCTTCGCCCAGGCGACAGCCTCGTCCATGTTCTTGACTTCCCAGATCGAGTAGCCGGCGATGAGCTCTCGCGATTCGGCGAAAGGCCCGTCGGTGACCGTCAGGCTGGCGCCATCGAAGGCGAAGCGCTTGCCGTGGGAGGAGTTCATCAGGCCGGCCCCGTCGACGAGGACGATGCCGGCCTCGGCCACGGCTTCGCCATATTTGTGCATTGCCTCCATCGCCTCCTGCGTGGGGGGCGTGCCTTTTTCGGTATCTTCGGTCGCCTTCACGATCACCATGACACGCATCGTCTGTCTCCTTGTTTGGGCCTGCCGCGTTGGCCTGGCACCGGGACGACGAACGGGGGTTGCCGCAATCGACAGTGGGCCGCAAATTCTTTCCCACCCTTGACGCGCGGGTCACAAATGGCCGCTTGCGGGTCAGTTACCGCGATGATCCGATGCTTGGCATGAGCGTCGAGGCTTCACGCCTTGACGTGTGTGACGACAACATACGGGTGAGATCGTTTCATCGTGGTAGGTCAGGCCGCTGAAATGCGGGTAAAACCGTCGGGGCTCCAGTCCTCGCTACCGACACCGTGGTGGACAAAGAAGAAGCCGTCCGGATCATAGCGGTCCTTAATTGGTTTGAGCCGCGCGTAATGGGGACCCCAGAAATCCTCGCGCCAAGCCTTTCGAAAATAGTCGGTTTCCGAAATGTAGGAGCCGGCGTCCGGCGCCACCTCTTTTAGCTTCGCCGCGGCCAGCGCAACGGCCGCGGCGTCTCGATGCGCTGCCGTCATATCCGGCTTCGGCCCGGGCAGGCCAGGGAAGGGCGGCCGCCCGCCCGTCGCCACGATCGCCAAACAGAAAGCGTCCGCGACGGCCGGATTGGTCGCGCAGCGCCGGGCCGCCGCGTTCACCTCGGGCGGCGCACCGGCCAGGCCTTTGTTGAAGTGCAGCCGCACGATCATCGGCTGGCTCGCGACCACGAGCGCATCGACAAGGCGCGGGCGCGCGGCGGCGTGCAGCAGGGATGCGGGCAGCCACTGCGAGTCGTAACCATGCACGAACATCGAGACCTGGTCCTGGTCGCCGCGCCACCAGCCGTGACCCGGCGCCGCGCCTGGCCGCTGGTCCAGGACCATGGCGGGGTTGCGCTTCAAATCCCACCAATCCTGGGCGGGCGATGTACCGATATAGGCGTCCTCGATGAAGACGAAGTCCTTGGGTGAGGCGCGGACCCAGTCGAAGAAGGGCGCCCAGGCCGCCTTGGCCGCATCGGTGTCCAGGCCCTGGCACACCATCGAGACTTCGACCTGGTCCTTGTTGAGGTTGAACGCTTCGCCCCAGTGCGGATTGAACAGCGCCTCGGCGTAATGGTCGATGAACCGGCCAACCAGGCGGCGATAGGCATCGGGCGACGCGGCCCTGATCTTGGCGCCGACGAAGCCGAAGCGCTCGGGCAGGTCGTGGGTTTTCAGCGTCAGCTTCGTGACGACGCCGAAACTGCCGCCCCCGCCACCCTGGAGCGCCCAGAACAAGTCGGGATCCCGGCAGGCGTTCACGGTGCGCGGCACGCCGTCCGCTGTCACGATCTCGGCCTGCAGCAGGCTGGCCGCCGCCAGGCCGTAGCGCTTGGAGAAGGACCCGAAGCCGCCGCCCTGCACCAGGCCCGCTACGCCGACGCTGGTGCAGCCGCCACCCTGCACATAGCGGCCGGCCTTGGTGGTCACGGCGGTGTATGCGTCCAGCCACATGCAGCCGGCTTCGAGCGTGACGGCGGGCGTGGGCGGGACGGCGCAGGCGTCGGGGACGAAGCTGTCGTGGAGCTCGATCCGGTTCATCGCGCGGGTCCAGATCAGCAGCGAATCCGCCGCGTTGGAGCCACCGAGATAGCTGTGGCCACCGCCCTTGACGACCAGGCGGAGGTTGTGGCGGCGCGCGAAATTCATCGCCTCGACCACGTCGGCGGTGGAATGCGCGGCGACCGCATAGGCGCTGGCCGCGGCCGTCCAGGCGGCGAGCCAGCCAGACACCTGAGTGCCGCCCGGATTGGCGCCGAGCGCGAATGGGTTGCGCACGTCTGTCAGGCTGGCGAGGCAAGCGGAGGTTCCCGGGGATGCCGCGCAGGTTGCCCATACAGTGCGCGGGCGAACCAGATTTCCGCCTACGGCCCGCTTCAGAGCCTCCCACTGAGCCTCGCTCGGCCAGCCCGGGCTGGATGGCCGCACGCGGCGGGGCAAAGTGGCGCCGGACGCCCGCGCCGGAAGCGACAATGGGAAGGCGGCCGCGAACGGCATTGCCGCGGCCCCTTTGAGTAACTGACGTCTGCGCATTTCCGTTTCCCCGAACAGGCCAAGCTGGGCGATATGGCCACAACGAAGGGACTGCGGGGACCGGCTGTCAATCCCGCGGCATATTGTTTGAAACTCAGAACATTAATGACGCCATAGAGCGTGAATTGCCAAACTACGTGAATTGCTGAACTATTGGAGGCCTGGCAAGGCGGCGCAACAGAACCATTACAAATTCGGCTCGGAGATATCCGGCTGCTCGCGAGCTTATCCGCGGGCGCCCATCGATCTCCGTAAGGCAGCGAGCGGGCAATCGGGATGAGTAACCGCTTTCGGGACGTCCAACTTTGCCTGGGAACGGCGAGGATGAGCGCAAAGCGGTCATTCACACTTCGCGGATTTTGCGTTCGCTTTGGCCGTGCGTCATGACACAAGGCATTGTTGACGGCGTGGCCAATCTGGAAATTGGGGAAGGTCCGGTGTGTGGGGCAACATCCGCCAGATGTGGCCGGGGGCACGGCATTTGCCGCAGCAAACAGACAAAAATTTTTTGGTTCTTTTTTTCAAAAAAGAACGTTCTTCCTTCCTGCCTTTTCACCGCTGGAACTCCACGTGCCCCAGCGGTGTCGCGGCGCAGCGGTCGGCCTACCAGTGCGAAATCATGTGCTCATGCAACGAGGAAGCGATGGCAGCGGGATGATGGGCGTTGCCGCCACCGCCCAGTGCGGTGTCGACTTGCGACAGAATCTGGCCACCGATGTTGAGCGCTTCTTCGCCGCCGGGGGTTTCCAGCAGGCCGACCAGCAGCGCCACCACGGCGGATTGCGCCGCGGTGCCGAGATCGTAAAGACCCTGCGCATTGGTATCGAAATTCAGCGAGAACGTTTGCGTCGCGGAGGCGTTGCCGCCGATCAGGTTTTGATCCTCGGTCGTTACGAGCGTGGCGCTGATGGCGATGTCCGGCTTATTGGTGGAGGAGGGAATGCCTGGCGCAGGCTGGAGATTCCCGGAAGTCATGTCCTGCGTGAGGGTGGCCACACCTTGGGCTAGTTGGGCGAAGGTGGCTTCCGGTGAAATGCCGCCGTTGCTCAGATCCGCAATGAGCGTCGGCGCATAGAGGGCGAGCAATTTGCCGAGGGCGTAGGCGCCAAACTGATCGCCGGTGATTTGGACGTTCAACTGCTCGTTTAGCTGCGTCGGCGTACCGAGGCCGAGATTGAAGCTCTGGCTGTCGCCGATCGCGACGTTGAGCGAGAGTTGCGGGTTCTTGATGGCGGGCAGTGGATTGGTTTCGGACCCGCCGGCATCCTGGATCAGCGTTGTGACGTCGCCGATCACCTTGGTGCCATCGGCGAGAGTGGCGATACCCTCGGTAATGGCGCCGATAATGTTGCCGCTTTGCACGTCGCTGATCAGCGTGCCGGCGTCCGAGAAGAGTTGGCTGCCGTCGGCGGCGGTGCTGATCAGGGCGTTGGCGTTCAGCTGGTCGATGGTGAGGCTGCCGGCGGCGCTGGTGGTGGTGGTGATGCCGAACAGCGTGGTGGTGCTGGCGAGGCTGGCGCCGGCGGCGAGTTCGAACAGCGGCTTCGCCGTGGTGGAGCCGCCCTTGGGGACGCCGTTGTTCGCGCCGAATTTGGGCAGAAGCGCACCGGCCACATCGAGCAACGGGCTGAGTTCCTGACCAAGCGTGGTGTTGGCGATGGCCGCTTCCAGCGGCAGCACCAGGCTCGCGAAGCCCTTCGTGCTGGAGGCGATGCCGATGTCGGTAGAGGAACCGTTGTCCGGGCCATTGGAGGGGGTGGACCAGGCGAGGTCGGTGACGACGGTGGGATCCACGACCGGGCTGTCGGCGACGACATGCTGCAGGGCGGATGCGGCGGGATCGACGCTACCCACGTCGTAGGCGGATTGGCCGAGGGCGAGGGCGAGGTTGCCGGTGACGGCCGGGTCATAGCCCTGGAAGGCGCCTAAAAGCACGCCGTTGAGCAGGCCGTCCGCGCCGACGAGGCCGAAGGTGGTGGTGACGGTGGGGGTTTGCGACGTGCTGTCGGCAAGCGTCGCCGAACGGTTGAAAGTCCGTGACATGCGGTTCGCTCCCTAGTTATCGTTTACGTGAAGTGACTCACGCATGGCGCATCTTGCTCGCGGTTGCGCGACAGGAAAGTAAAAAATTTGTTATGTTGCGTGTTGGGAACGTGGCAGGGATGTATGCGAGGGAAGGTGTTCTTTTCTAAAGAAAAGGAAGCAAAAGACTTTTCTCGTTTTCCGTGCCGGGCAACGTCCTGCCAAATGCCGCTGGCGACAGTCAACTCGAGCGGCATGGCGTAATAGCAAAAGTTCTTTGCTTCTTTCTTTCAAGAAAGAAGATTCTTCCTTCTTCCCTGGCAGAAAAGAAGCAAATGACTTTTATTTTGTCACTACATCATATCGACACATTTCAGTTCGTCCAGCGGCGAAGCCACGCAAGAACGGTAGCGTGCCATTGCAGGGAATTTTGCGGTTTCAGCACCCAGTGGTTTTCATCCGGGAATGTCAGGAATTCGCTGGGAATGTCTTTGCTTTGTAAAGCGGTGAAGGCCGCGAGGCCTTGCTCGAGCGGGATGCGGTAATCGTGGGCGCTGTGGATGACCAGCATGGGCTTGGTCCAGGCGGCGACGTGGTTGATCGGGTTGAAGCGTTCGTAATTGGCGGGATTCTGCCAAGGCATGGTGTGGCCGTTTTCCCATTCGGAGAACCAGAGTTCCTCGGTGGCGTAACCCATCATGCGATTGTCGAAGACGCCGTCGTGATCGACCAGGCATTTCCAGGGCGCGTTCCAGTTGCCGGCGATCCAGTAGATCATGAAGCCGCCATAGCTGGCGCCGAGGGCGCAGGCACGGTTGCCATCCAGGAACGGATTTTTCTCGAGCGCGGCGGCCCAACCTTTCTGCAGGTCGATGAGCGGGCGGTCGCCCCAGTGGCTGCTGATGGAGTCGGTGAAGGCTTGGCCGTAGCCGGTGGAACCGTGGAAGTCGATGAAGACGGCGGCAAAGCCGGCGCCGGCGTAGAATTGCGGATTCCAGCGATAGCCCCATTCGTCGCCGAAACTGCCTTGTGGGCCACCATGGATGAGGAAGGCGACGGGGTACTTTTTGCCGGCTTCGAATTCGGCCGGTTTCATGACGTAGCCATAGACTTTCTCGTTATTCCAGCCGGCGAAGCTGAATTGCTGGTAGGGCGCGAGGTCGATGCCACGGAGGTTGGGACCATCGATGTCGGTGAGGCGGATGGGCGCGCCATTTTTCAGGGTATAGAGTTCGGTGGGGCCGGCGAGGGAGTCGCGGGAATAGACGATTTCCCTGCCGGCCAGGGTTATGTCATCGACATGACCATCGGCGGTGAGGGCGGTGTGGGCGCCGGTGGCGGGATCGAGGGTCGCGAGGCGTTCGTGGCCATGGTCGGGGAACGTTACGTAAAGCTGCTTGCCGTCCGGTGACCAGGCGAGGTGGTCGATGGTGGTGTCCCACGCGGGGTCGATTTCGTGAGTGGCGCCGGTGGCGAGATCGCGGAGCATGATACCGAAACGATCCGCCTCGAAGCCGGGGCGTTTCATGGCTTTATAGGCAAGCTGTTTGCCGTCTGGGGAGAAGACGGGGGCGGCGTCCCAGGCTTTGTTGGATGCGGTGAGATCCTGCGGCGGCGTGGTGCCGTCGAGCGGGACTTCGAAAAGATCGAAATTGGTGCTCCAAGGCTCGGTGCGGCCGGCGACGCGGGCGGAGAAAATGAGGCTGCGGGAATCCGGGCTGATGGCGAAATCGCTGTCGTCGCCAAATGGTTTGGAAGGGACGTCGCCGTCGAAATGCGGCATGAGGGGGACGGGATTGCCAGTGGCGCCCTCGGCGGTGAGATGCAGCGCGAATAGATGATTGCGCGTGCCGTCCGCCCATTCGTCCCAGTGGCGGACGAACAGATGATCGTAAAGCTGGCCAGTGGCCTTGTTCGCCTTGCGGGCGTCCTGCCGCTGCTTGGTGCAGGCAGGGGACTCGCAATCGGGGAAGACGGCCAGGCTGACAATCAGCGTGTTGCCGTCGGGCGCGATAGCGAAGGCGCCGACCGGCAGCGGCAGGTTAGTTACTTGCGTGGGCGCGGCGCCGTTGGGGGTGACGGCGAGGTCGGTGCGCCAGATCTGCGTGGTTCCGGAACGATCTGATAGGAAATAGATCGATTTGCCATCCGGCGACCAGCGCGGATTGGTGGCGCCGCCGTCCGAGGCCGGAAGGCGGGCGGCGGTG
>DATJOH010000289.1:0-2382 GCA_035507235.1 Acetobacteraceae bacterium | reverse complement strand
TAGCCCCGAGCATCCCGGCAATTCGCAGGATCGCCGGCGCAAGCGAAGCCGGCGGTCCCCAGCCTTGCATCGCCGTCAGCAGCAGCGCTATCCCCGCCTGCATGCCCACCACATTGATGTCGAAACGGCAGGTCTGCAGCTGAATCGCCAGAAAAACCCCAACCATGATCGCAAGCAGCCACGGCAGGAATGATTGCGCCGCCGGCGAGCCCACCAGCAATAACGCCGCGCCGCCACCAAGCAGGCAGCCGGCCACGCGCTGCCACTCCCGTTTTGCAATGGCCGCCTGGTCCAGCGCCGGCACGCCGCGCAACGCCGGCACTGCCATGACGGACGCAATCGAAACCGCCATCTGGTTCAAATTCGGCAATTCCAGGTACCGCCACACCAGCGGCACGCTTGCAACCGCAAGCCCCGCCCGCGCCGCATGCAGCACCGCGTGCCAATTCTCCCCCAACACGCTGCGCCAGCCCGGTGCTGCCGAAACCACCGCGGCGTCATCCGATGCCATCAGCCACCCCACCGCAATGGACGTCGCCACGCCCAGAACGATGTCCGCGGTCCGATACACCGCAAGCGAAAAGAACTGGCTCGGCTCATCCAGCGCGCCGAGCGTCACCAGAAAAATCGTCATGCCGCTCAGTTGCCACGCATAGCCGAACCGGCTCACCAGCGCCCCGAGCGTACCAACCATACCCGCAACAAACAGCAGCAGCAGCAGCGCCGCCTGGTCCTGCATCGCCCACGGCGCCAGCGCATAGCTGAACGCCGCCCCGCCCACCGTGCCGGCAATCCGCAGCGCGGCCTTCTGCAACAATTGCGGCTGCGTCGCCTGCGTGCAGATAAAGGCGCTGATGCCGGCCCACCACGGATCCTGCACATGCAGCGCCAGCGCCAGCACAATCGCCGCCCCAACCGCCAACGACGCCATCACCCCGTGCCGCGCGCGCGGCCCGCTCAGCGTGAAATCCCCAAATCCGCCGCGCAGCGCCGGCAACAGCGCCGCCAACTGGCTCACGGGAAAATCAGCACGGAGGCGTCCGCGCCCATATACAGCGGCAGATCCGCCGGCGGCTTCACCAGCGTCAGTGTCACCGGAAAACGATGCTGCAATCTGATCCAGTCCGTCGTCGGCGCAACGTACGGCAGCAGCGCGGCCCCGCCCGGCGCGCGGCTGATACCGCGCGCAATGCCCTGAATGCGCGCGCGATAAAACCGCCACGGATGTGTATCGAGCCACACCCAGGCCGTGTGCCCGGGCACGATCCCGCGTATATAGCCTTGTTTGTAATTCGCAATCACCCGCCAGGCGGCCGCGTCCACGATGCCGATCAGCGGCGCATCGGTCTGCGCCATGTCGCCGCGGCGCAGCGTCAAATTATTGATCGTGCCATCCACCGGCGCGCGTATATCGGTCTGCCCCAGCCGCCAGAGCGCCAAGCCAAGCTCGGCCTCGATGCGCGCCGCCGCCGCCTGATCCATGGCGAGTGCCCGCGCCGCCTTGTCCACCGCGGCCTGCGCCTCCGCCTGTGCGGCCTGCGCCCGCCGCAGCACTTCGTTCGCCTCATCCAGTTGCGCGCGCGAAACCGTATTGCCGGTAACCAGGGCCGCCGCGCGCGCCTGCTGTTCGCTCGCATATTGCAGTGAGGCCGCGGCCGCATCCGCCTCCGCCCGTGCGCTGGCATCGTCATCATGGTCGGCGGCAATGCGCGCCACCGTTTCGGCGGCTGCTGCCCGCTGCTGATCCACATCAAGCTGAAACGGCGTCTTGTCGATAACAGCCAGAAGATCGCCGCGATGCACCGCCTGGTTGTCGACGATATGCACAGAGACAATCACCCCGCTCACTTGCGGCGTAATCCCCACCAGATCGGACCAGGTGTAGGCATCATCGGTAAACGCAACAACGCTCGTGCCGATTTCCCAAGCTGCGAGCAGCAACAGCACGGCGCCAATCGCAATGATCAGCCGTCGCAGATGGGACGGCGGCGCGCTCATCGCTGCCCCGGCACCGACGCCACCAAGCGGCGCCGCCAAACAGGCAAAAGGTGTTTGCTTCTTTCGTTCAAGAAAGAAGTTCTTTTTTGAAAAAAAGAACCAAAAAACTTCTTGCTTAGGCATCTTGCTCAGCCGTCTTTAATGTGGTACAAACCATGAACACAATGCGATTTCAAGGGGTTGTGCCATGGCCGAGAACAGGGTGCAGTTTCAGAAGGGGCTCAGCGAGCCCGAATTTGACCTCCTTTACGGGACCGAGGAGCAATGCCGAGCCGTCGTTATCGCGATGCGTTGGCCGAATGGCTTCGTGTGTCCCGAATGCGGCAGTAAGCGTCACAGCGTGATCAAGTCGCGCGGTCTGTTCCAATGCAGCGACTGCCGGCG
>DATJOH010000288.1:0-4013 GCA_035507235.1 Acetobacteraceae bacterium | reverse complement strand
AAGGCAACGTTCTGGTTCCCCGCGTTGTCGCGCCGGATGGGCGGTACGTGTACATCATAAGCGGCAAGTCCTTTTATCAAGAGTTGCTCAACCAAAGCACCGGCCCGTTGCATGCTGGCGATCCGCAAGGCGACGAAGCCTATGGTCGCGCGTACGTAACGGATGGCGACTGGAAGCTGCTCTGGACCGAGCCACCGCTGGGTCCCGTGGATGGGCATTGGCAGTTGTACAACATCACCGCCGACCGCGGCGAAACCAACGATATTTCGACATCGTATCCGGCGGCGGTGGAGACGATGATCAGCGAGTGGCAGACCTACATGCTGAATAATGGCGGCGTGGAGCCTCTGCGGCCTCTGGGGTATTATTAGAAAGGAAGGATTCTTCTTTTTCTGAAGAAAAAGAAGCAAAAAGACTTTTATCTGTGTCGGGTAGCATCGGTGCTTCCCGTTGGACAAGAAGCCTGGAGCAACAGAAAAAAGTTTTTTGCTTCTTTTTTTCAAAAAAGAAGAATCCTTCCTTGCCTTCTTTTCGTATCCCTTGAGGCTCCTGCATCGTGCCAGCCCATCCTAACGCGTCCGCGGCAATTTTTGGCGCAGCGATCCTGTTCTCCTGGATATCGGCCGCGGCCGTACCGCTACGCATCGCGACGCTACCCGGACCTTGTGATGTTCTCTTCGGGTACGCCGCGACTCTCGGCGCTCGACAGGGCATGCACCTAAAGCTGGCACCGCAGAGCGACGTCACCGCAATGAATCGCGCCGTCGCCGATGGCGCCGCGCAAGCCGGCGCGTGCGAGAACACGCAGACGCTCCACGAAGCTGACAGCTTCAGCGAAAAACTTGCGCCGGCTTTCTATGCGGTGACGTTGCCAATCGGCATCTATTCGCGGCACGTGCACGCGGTGACGCAATTGCGGCCGGGCGACACCATTGTTCTGCCGCGATCTCCTGTCGATCGCGATCGGGCACGGGTGCTGCTCTATAATTTTGGGCTTCTGCGCGCCCATGAGGACGATGGGTTGAATCCCGACTTCTCCAACATCGTCAATCCTATCGGCTTTAAATTGGAGGAGGTGCAGCCGGCCGCGCTACCGGCACGACTTGCCGACGCAGGTGCCGTATTGCTTCCCTACACTATCGCGGTGCGTGCCGGCTTGCAGCCGGCGAAAGATTCGATTGGCTTCGAGGATGGTCGTTCGGCCTACGCCGGCGCCGTCATCGTGCGGACTACCGATCTCAAGGCGCCATGGGTGATGACCCTCAAGCATCTCTTTCAATCGCGGCAAATGCGTCAATTCATTTATGATCGCTATGGGGATTCGGTTCGCCCGCCATGGTGAGTGAGGCCGCCCTGTTCTCGTTCCGCTGCTCCGCCTGCGGAAAATGCTGCAATTCACCGCCGCGCATGAGTCTGCCGGAGATTTTCCGATTTCAGCGTATATTCGTGGGGTGTTTGGCTGTGTATCGTTTTACCGGCGCGCCGACCGCGGACACGATCGCGTTGCGCGACCGGCTGATGTTCCGCGTGCCGCACGCCACCGGCAGGGTCACGCATGTGGGCCTGCTTGTCCAGGGATATGACTATGAGGGCGTGTCGTGCCCGGCGCTCCGGGACGATGGCCGCTGCGCGCTGCATGAAGACGGTAAACCGTCCATGTGCGAAGCCGTTCCGCTGGACCCGCTTGTGGCCGATGGCAGCCAGCCGCCCACGCTGGCGCAGCGGCGCCTCGATGCCGCCTATTTTGCCGCCGATTGCATTGTCGCCGGGACGGCACCGGACTTTCCTGTTCTCACCGACGGCGCGGGAATTATCGACGCGGCATTCGCGGCGTCGCTCAACAGGCACCGCGCGTCCCTGGCAGAGGACAAGCGCCAATGGGGCAACGGCGTATTTCGCATTCTTGCTCCCGCGCTGTTTCCGGATTCTGCATCTTTGCAGCGAATTCCCGAAAACGGCTTCATGTCGCTCCCCTTGGTACCCGCCTTGGCTATCATCGCCGGTGCCTCCGACCGGTGCCGCGCGCGGTGCGTGGAATTCATCGACGCGCAGTCGGCGCGGGTGGAAGCGATCATTCGGAGCGCGGTGACGCGCGGCCGCGTCGCCGACCGGCCGATGACGCGACGTTTGCGAGGCTGGAGCGCGTCCTACCGCGATTTGCGCGCGGCGCTCGTGGCGCCCGCGGCGTCAGCGCGCGAGGACCGCGACATGGAACGCTGGCTTGGGGTCGGCGCGCTCGATACATAAGGAATGCAGCACATGATTCATGGTGAGGAAATCCTCTCCACGTCGCGACGCCTCAATATTAGCCCGGAGGCATTGCAAGCCTATCTGGATGCGGGCGCCGGCAAGCGCGCCGCCGGCGTGACGCGCAGCCTGCACGCCATGGCGAAACCTATCAACTCTGCCTGCAATCTTGATTGCACCTATTGCTACTATCTCAGCAAGGAGCCGCTGCTGGGCCAGACGCGCCGGCGTATGAGTGACGACATACTGGAAGCCTATATCGCGGATTATATCGCAAGCCAGGATGCGGCGGAAATTGCGTTCACCTGGCATGGTGGTGAACCCACGCTGCTTGGCATCGAGTTTTTTGAGAAAGTGGTGCGGCTGCAGAGAAAACATACGCCCCCAGGCCGTCGCGTCGCCAATGATTTACAGACCAACGGGACGTTGCTGGACGATAAGTGGTGCGCGTTTCTGAAGGAAAACGGCTTTCTGGTCGGCCTCTCGATCGACGGTCCGCAGCGTCTGCATGATCGGTACCGTCCGACGAAAGGCGGCGAGGGGAGTTTCGCGCACGTGGTCGCGGCCGCCGGCCGGTTGCGGCGGCACGGTATCGGCTTCGGCACCCTCAGCGTCGTCAACCGCGACACGGCGAAGCATCCGCTGGAAGTATATCGTTTTCTGCGCGACACCATCGGCGCGCGCTACATGCAGCTCATACCTTGTGTTGAGCCGCTCGGTTTCGAGACCACCGCGCCGGATGCACATGGCGACAAGCTGAAGCCGCGCACGCGCCCACGGGAAATCGTGACGGATTGGAGCGTGGCGCCGGCGGCGTGGGGCCGTTTTCTTGTGGCCATTTTTGATGAATGGGCCGCGCACGACCGCGGGCGGGTGAAGATCAATCTGTTCGAATCATTCCTGTTGCAGTTGAACGGCCAGCCCAGCCTGATGTGCACCAGTAGCCCGTTCTGCGGTAAGAACATTGCCGTTGAACATGACGGCAGTGTGTTTTCCTGCGATCACTATGTATATCCCGCGCACCAGATCGGCAAGATTGGCGATAGCAGCCTGGCTGAAATGGTATTTTCGGTGCGCCAGCTCGAGTTCGGATTGAACAAGTTCAACACGCTGCCATCGGAATGCCGCGTGTGCCCGTACCTGAATCTCTGCTGGGGCGAATGCCCCCGCACGCGGCTGCTTAAGACGCGCGAGGGCGAAGGCAATATCAGCTATCTCTGCGAAGGCTGGAAGCTGTTCTACAAACACGCCATTCCGGCCGCAAGGCGTCTGCGCCTGGCATGACAGCGATCAGGCATGCGGCTGCCCAGACCGCAAGAGTCAGGCATGCACCGGGCATGTCGCCACTGCATACAGTGCGAACCCGTCCAGGATCGCCTGGCCGATCTTGCGCGCGCCGTACCGTATGCCGCGCCAAATTGCCCCGACCACGCGCATATTCGAACTCCCCGCCAACTTGCTCGCGAGGGAACTAACCCGGCTCGGCGCGGGTGACTGTGACGGTGCTCACACGACCTACTGAACCAGGCGCATCACCGTTTCCAGCCGGTCCGCCTCCGCGGCCGGCTTGTCCCAGCGCAGCCGCGCAATGCGTGGAAAACGCAGTGCCACGCCCGATTTATGGCGCGTCGATCGTTGCGCGGCGTCGAACGCCACTTCCAGCACCAGCGCGCGCTCCACTTCCCGCACCGGCCCGAAGCGCGCCACGGTATGATTGCGTATCCAGCTGTCCAGGCGAAGCAACTCCTCGTCGGTATAACCGGAAT
>DATJOH010000287.1:0-6087 GCA_035507235.1 Acetobacteraceae bacterium | reverse complement strand
CCGGCAGTACTTGCGAAGCGAAATACAGGGGCTCGTAGCCCGACGGCATGGACGCGAGCTGACTCCAGGTGCCATTGACATAGCTGCCGGTCTTGTCGGGAGTCAGCCGCCACCAATTGCCGCCGCCACAGCCGCAGGTGCCCTGGTCCTGCACCATGATCGTGCCATCAGTCAGTTGCAGCATGGCGCCGGCGGAAAAACTCGGCGTGTTCTTAAGGGGAGTCCAGCTTTGCGCCAGGGCGGCAGCGGGCAGGCTTGCGAACAGCGCGGCCGCCATGGCGGCCTGCTTGGGGGAAAAGCGTTTCAAGGAAAGCTCCACGGTTGTCGTTTTTTAGCGGCCGGGACCGTAGCAAGCGGCGGCCGAATTGCCAGGGGGCAAATCACCCGGCCGCAAGAAATTGTGATCACGAGGGCGTGGTCGAGTCGCCAATCCAAGCCAGGAAAGGCGCGTGGCCGTCGGCCGCGGCGACCGCGACGATGCCCGGCAGCTCGTAGCCATGCAGGGCGACGACGCGCGCCGCCAGCGCCGCGAAACCCTGCCGTGTGGTCTTCGCAATCAGCCCATACTCCGCCGACTGTTCCAGCCGACCCTCCCACATATATACCGCCTCGTGCGGCCGCAGATGCACGCAGGCCGCCAGCCGCTCCGTAACCAGCGCCTGCGCAATGCATCGGGCCTCGGCCGCGTCGGCGCAGGTGATGTAGGCGAGCAGAACATCCTCGGCAGGATTCGGCACGGAAACCTCCTCGTTTTGCGGCGGATCAATGCATCGGGTCAGGGGAGCCGTCTGCATTTGCTGCTTGCAAGCGTTGATCCGCCTCGCTATGTGCGATGTTGAGAATGCGTCGCAATTACGCCTTCTAGGAGAGCCTTGGGAGAACCTGGTGTGCTGGCCAGCCTGATTGTGGTGTTTCGTGAGGCGCTGGAGGCCGGCCTGGTCGTGGGCATCGTCATGGCCGCGACGGCGGGGTTGCAGGGGCGGCTGCGCTGGATCGGCGCCGGCCTGGCGGCGGGCGCCGCGGGCGCCGGGCTGCTGGCCATGTTCGCCGGCGGCCTTTCCAACCGGTTCGATGGCGCGGGCCAGGAAGTGTTCACCGCGTCCGTGCTTGGCCTGGCCGTGGTGATGCTCGGCTGGCACGTCACCTGGATGTCCGCCCATGCCCGCCAGTTGGCGGCGCAGATGCGCGCGGTCGGCAAGGACGTGATGCTCGGCCGGCGATCGCTCGCCGCGCTGGCCACCGTGGTCGGCGTTGCCGTGCTGCGGGAAGGCGCGGAAGTGGTGCTGTTCCTCTATGGCATTGCCGCGAGCGGGCAGCAGAGCGCCGCAGCGATGACGCTCGGCGGCCTCGCCGGGTTGGCGCTGGCGGTGACGGTGTCCTTCGCACTCTATCGCGGCCTCGCGGCGATCCCGGTGCACCGGCTGTTCGGCGTCACCAACATTCTGATTTTGCTGCTGGCCGCCGGCATGGCCGGCCAGGCCGCCGCGGTGCTGCACAGCGCCGATCTCATCCCGGGCTGGGGCGAGCATGTGTGGAACACGTCCTGGCTGATCGCCGATGGCGGGCTGCTCGGCCGCACGCTGCATGCGCTGGTCGGCTACGCGGCGCAGCCGAGCGGCGTGCAGGTTGCCGCCTGGTCGGCGACATTTGTCGTGCTCACCGTGTGCGCGCGCCTCGCTGCCCGGCCGCGCATGGCGGCGCGCGGCGTAGCGTCGGCGGCCGCGGCGCTGGCGATTCTGTGCGTGCTTGGCATCGCCTCGGCGCGGGCCGATAATTTGCCGACGCTGGTGTTCAAGCAGCATCGTTTCTATCCCGATCACATCACCGTGCCGGCGGGGGAAAAGTTCCGCCTCGAAGTGCAGAACACCGACAATTCCGCCGACGAGTTCGAGAGCGTCGATCTCAACCGTGAAAAACTGGTGACACCGGGCGGCAAGATCACGGTGTTCCTCGGCCCGCTGGATGCCGGCACTTACAAATTCTTCGGCTGCTTTCATCGCGATACGGCGCAGGGCGTGATTGTCGCCAAATAACCGGGCGCGGCGGCACGGGCTCAGAAAGCATCAGGAAGGATTCTTCTTTTTTGAAAAAAAGAAGCAAAAAACTTTTGTCTGTTTCGGGCACACCCGGCGCGCATTTGGGCCCAATGCTGCGAGGCAATGTCGAAAGTTTTTGTTTCTTTTTTCCAAAAAAGAAATACTTCTTTGCTTTGCTTGGACTTCAATCGCTGCTTGCCGCATCACCCGCCCGGGCTGATTATCATCTGTTCTCGCCTTACGAAATCGACCTTGGCGAGCTTGAAATCGAGAATAACGGCGATGCCGCCTTCGACCGTGCCAGCCAGCGCAACGGCGCACAAAGCTACACGATCGAACTCGGCACGGGTCTTACCGCCTGGTGGCATTCGGAAATCGAATTCGGTTTCGATCGTGATCCAGGCGCGGGGGAGCCGGTTTCGTTCACCCAGTTGGTGAGCGAAAACATGATCCAGTTGACCGAGCCCGGCGAGGACTGGGCCGACTGGGGTGTTTATTTCGAATATGGCCAGAACACCGCGGCGCACGGTTCCAACGAGTTCACCATCGGTCCTGTCGTCGGCAAGGATATCGGCCGCTTCGGTAATATGCTGAACCTGTTCGTCACGCGCGAATTCGGTCCGGATCAGGAAAGCCATGGTCTCGACCTCAGCTATGCATGGCAGACCAAGTGGCGCCTATGGGATCCGCTCTCGCCGGCAGTGGAGGTATATGGCGATACAGGGTCGATAACCCACGTGCCCGCCTTCCAGCAGCAGCAGCTTCTTGCCGGGCCTGTCGCCATCGGCGTGCTGCCGCTGAATGGTTTCGCCGGCCTCAAGGGCGGGAATTTTAAATACGAACTGGGTTGGCTGTTTGGCGCGACGACCGCGAGTGCCGGCGGGACGCTGCGCTGGCGGGTCGAGTTGGAAATACCGCTGTGAATAATACCACGGCATATATATTTTCGGTTCCTCAAGCTGTTCGTGGCCAAATTCAAGCGTTTGCCAGATCGGGGAAGCTGGAGGAAATCTTGATTTTCCAGTAATATTTGCATACACCCTCACCAGCTTCACTTTCCGGCGGGCGCGTGTCCGCCAACCAAAATCCGGGGACAATTCCACATGAGAATCCCACTTCTAGTCCGCATGGCCATATTCGGCTTGCTGGCGCTTGGCGCTGCCAGGCAAGCCGCCGCGGCCGATATCTGCGATCGGTTGGAAACCATGTATCCGCAGCCTGGCCGCGCCGGCGGCGGCGAAAATGCATTTCGGCCGCTACCGCTGTTCGTGCCCGCCCGTCCAGGCGTCGGCCAGCCCGGCACGCTAAGTTTGTCCATCGATGTCGATCACGTCAGCAGCGCGCCAAAGGGCAAGCCTGGCTATTTGTATGTTGGCAATTACCCGGTTACCGACATTCCCGCCGACAAGCTGATCAGCGGCGCCTCCGGGCCGGCCACGATCGTCAATCCGGAAACCGGAAAGTCCGTTCCCATACCTAATGCGTGCCTGGACGGCCCAAGCTGGGGCTATGGCGGCGCGACATGGTCCCTCATTCAGGCCGATACGCTGGATGTTCTGTTCCAGAGCCGGCTCGATTATAGCGGCAATACCTCGGTGCCGATCCCCACGAACGGATCGGAACCCTGCCGGTCGAGCAACCTGCATACGCACGGGCTTCTCATCAGCCCGTATCATCCCGCGAAAGCCGGCCTCGGCCCCTATGGCGATTACGTGCTGGATGTCACGCAGCCGCATCACTCCATCGATTATCACCAGACAACGGACGATTGCGGCACGTCCCTCGGCGACATGGCGAAACATGGCCACGGCCTGACCGATCTGCCGCTGCATTATTCTGATTATATCCCCGGCGAGCCCGGCGTGAGTTCAATCGCAAGCGGCCAGCATCCCAGTGGTCTGTTCTGGTACCATCCGCACGTGCATGGCTACGCTCAGTTCCAGCAGCGCGGCGGCACCACCGGTGTGATCACCATCGGCAACCTCACCGACTATGCCTGCCCTGAAGGTGACGGGTCGCCCGGCAATTGCACCATTACCAATGCGAACATCCGCATCATGGAGCTGAAGGAACTGGCAATTCAGAGCTACGGCGAGGGGCTCTACAGCATGGTGCATGACTACGAGTCGGACACCTGCACACCCACCGGCGGCAAGCGCCAGGGCGAATGCCAGGCATCGGATTCGGTCATCGCAAATGCTAAATGGGTATTTACCGTCAACGGCGTTGAATATCCGGTCATCCGCCCCGGAGCCGGGCGCATGGAAATCTGGCGCATCGTCAATGCCAGCCCCAGCCTGACCTATCGCCTCAGCGTCGATCCGGTGGGCGGCGGGGATTCCCTCCCCTTCCAGCTCCTTGCGCGTGACGGCGTGCCGGTACAGCAAACCGGCAACGATATCGTGAAGCAGACACAGATGCTGCTGACCCCGGCGACACGGCTGGAAATCGCCATACCGGCGCCGGCTTCAGGCGGCGCCTACATTCTGCGCGACAATCCGGTGTCAACTGCTGGCAATGGTAATACCAGTGGCAATGTCTGGCCGGAAATCGATCTCGCGAAGGTCATTTGGCCGAAGAATGAACAAACCACACAGGTCGGCGCCAATTCGCCACAAACCGTCCTGGTGTCCGGTCCGGCAACGCCCATTCCGCACGGCACCGGCGACGAAGCCGGCGTACCGGCCCGCTGCCAATATAGCGTGGGCGATACGCGGGTGATCTATTTCGTGCATCGCTTCGTAACGGTCTACACCGGCATGAAACAGGGGCAGGGTTCGGCGCTCCACCCACAGACGAATGAGGTTTTCGGCCTGATCGCCGGCATTCGTCACCCGGACGGCAGCATGGATTTCTATCCTGAGAAAGGCGGCAAACCGCTCCATAGCGTCGACGAAGTCTGGAAGGATGGCGTGAACGGAACGGACACGTCCTTCCCCGGGTTCGGTCATAATGACTACAATACGGTCTGCACCGTCATGGGCAACGTCGAGAACTGGGAACTGCAGAACTGGACCGGTGAAGACCATAATTTCCACATGCACCAGACCAAGTTCACCATCGATCACACCGGCAACTTCTATTTCCCTCCGCATCTCTCCACGGATGTTCCCTACACGAAGGAAACCGACGATCTGATCAAGAATTTGTACAACCACAAGGTAAGTTTGTTTGCCGATACGTTCCCGGTACCCCGGGGCACCAGCATTTGTTTAACCGCTCCCGACACACAAGGCTGCCACGGCAAGACCACAACCGCCTGCAGCGGCAAACCGGGAGCACCCGATTGCCCGTTCCCTGGCATAATCAGCCTGACGATCGACTTCTCACGCGCCGAGCAGGTCGGTACCTTCGTCTATCACTGCCATATCCTCGAACATGAGGACGGCGGCATGATGGCGAAAATCAACGTGATTTGCCCGCCAGGCAATCAAAGCTGCGCCTCGCAGCAGGTAAAGGAAGCGGCGATCTGCACGCCAAGCGACGCCGCAACGCAGTAAAATCCTGGAGCCCGGAAGGATCACACCTTCCGGGCTCCAAGCCAAACCATCAGTAACGCTGCTCACTCTTGTTGCGGCAACCGGGCGACCCGGGCGCCATGTGAGAATCTCTGTCAAATTCTAGCGGTTCTCGCCACACGAACCGGCGAAGCAGCCAGGTTTTTGCGGCAGCACAGCGCGCGCTTTTCCGCTCGTGGTCTCCTGGCACGCTTCCTGCTCCACAGCGATCGGAAACGACGCCGGGAGAAGCGCAATGCGCCGTGCAGTGGCCAAAAGCCTGACGATTCTGGCCGCGGTAGCTATGGTAGCGTGGCTCGGCAAGAACGCCCTCGCGACGGTCACGCCTCATCACACCGCAGCCCAATGTCCCCGCGGCACTCTGCAGGCGCGCGATATCATCGCCGACTCGCGTAGAATCGTCACGCCAACGGGAATCGAAAGCCTGACCGCCATACCGATCAACGGCATAAAGCAGTTCATCTCGGTACGCGGGCGAGATCAACGCAATCCGATCCTGCTGTTCCTGCACGGCGGTCCAGGTTCACCCGACA
>DATJOH010000286.1:0-4692 GCA_035507235.1 Acetobacteraceae bacterium | reverse complement strand
GCGCGGGCGCCTTCCACGAGCAGCTCGCCCCACACTCATATAAGTGTACAGCCGGGTTCCGCCGCCTCCGCGTGGCCGCGCGGCAAATCTTCGTTTTCGCCAACGCGCACGCAGCCGGGCTCTCGGGCGCCGACGACGCCGTCGCGATCGGCATAGAATTTCTCACCAAATGCGCTCCGCGGCGCGGCGGTGGCTACGCCGCGCGATTCGATCTCGCGGGTAACGTCGGCGATCCGACCTGCGATTTGTACGATCAGGCGTTCGTTCTGCTCGCTTTCGCTTCGGCAGCCACCGTAGTGCCGTCGGCGCCGCTGCGCCGCGCCGCGCTCGATCTCATGGCGTTTCTGCAGGGCGCATTTGCCCATCCCGCCGGTGGCTTCGTGGAATCCCTGCCGGCCGCTTCGCCACGCCGGCAGAACCCGCACATGCATTTGCTGGAAGCCAGCCTCGCAGCGCACCGCGCGTTCGGGGATCGGATTTTTTCCGACACCGCCTCCGCCATCGTCGAGCTCCTGCTGACGCGGTTCCTGGATCGCAACGCCACCGCCCTCCTGGAATTCTTCACCGATGATTGGCAGCGGTTGCCGCCACCCGAGGGCGTGCTGGTCGAGCCGGGCCATTGCTGCGAATGGGTCTGGCTGCTGCATGAATTTATGGCGCTCAGCGGCCCCGACCCACGGGTGCAGGAAGCCGCCGCAGGGCTCCTGCGCTTCGCGGGCCGCCATGGCACACACGCCCTGACCGGCGACCTGGTCGATGAAGTTGCCGCGGACCGGTCATTCCGGCGGGAAACCTCACGGCTGTGGCCGCAAACGGAACGGCTGAAGGCCGAGATTTTTCGCACCGACGGCGATGATGCCGCCCGCCGGCACGCCGCCGCCCAGCTCACCGCCTGGCTGAAACCGGACGGACTATGGTGCGAGCGGCGTGACGCCGCGGGTACAGAAATTCCCGGCCCGGTGCCGGCAAGCAGCCTGTATCATCTGACCAGCGCCATACTCACCCGCCCGACGCGTTGACCCTGCCCACCCGGCACCGCACATGCGGCGCATGGCAATTCCGTTTGTCGATCCACCCGAACCGACGGCCGCGGCGGCAATCGCCGCCATCGGCGAGGAGCTCGATCTGTTCGATGACTGGATGGACCGCTACCAGTTCATCATCGATCTGGGCCGCAAGCTGCCGGCCTTCCCGCCGGCGTGGATGAATGACGCACACCGGGTTCCCGGGTGCCAAAGCAAGGTGTGGATGGAAGCCGAGCCGCGCGACGGCAAGCTGTTCCTGGCCGGCATCTCGGACGCCGCCATCGTGTCCGGTCTGATCGCCCTGCTGTTGCGCGTCTATTCGGGCCGCACAGCGGAGGAGATCGAAGCGACCGACCCAGTGTTCCTCAAGGATCTTGGACTGTTGGAAGCGCTTTCGACCAACCGTGGCAATGGCATTGCCAGCATGGCGCGCGCCATCCGGGAACGTGCACGCCAGTAAGGAGCCGTTGGGTTGCGGACGTTTGCACGACACGCCCAAAAGTTGCGGCAGGGGCTGCGCCAACTGTCCGAAGATGTCCCTAAAATGACGGTGTTGTGATTTGATTTAGAGAAAGCGCTTGCATCTCTAAATTTACCCTCACTATGATCCGCGCGCTGCGAGGCAATAACTCAAATTTGAGTTAAAACCCTGCGCGGGTGTTCAGATTTTGATGCGCGGCTCAATCCAGCTCGACGCGACCAGAGGGTGGCGCGGGATGCGTGATGAGGGTGAGGCAATGCGGAACGCAGTGGCCGAAAAACGGCCTGTGGACCCCGAAACCGGCCAGTCCAGGCGCAGAGTTTCTGCCGTCCTTGGAACGTTTCTGCGCCGCACCGCGGCGGGCGCCCTGTTCTGCGGTTCGCTCGCCGCGGCGCAGTCCCTGCACTACGGCGATCCGCAGCGCCCGCTCGATCCGCTGTTCAATCTTCCCTATGATCCCGCGCACGTCCATTTCGACTCGATCCCGTTGTCCAATGTCGCGCAATGCGCGCCGCTCCTGGGATCACTTGGTCAGGGCACCGGGCGGGCAAAATTATTCGGCCAATTGGTAAACGGCCGCCGCCGCGTCGTCATCATCGGCGACGAGGATCCGCGCACGCCGCGCGGCCTTTCCGGTACCGTCCTCGTCATGCACGGTGGCAACTGCCGCAGTTCCGGCCCCCTCTTCGCGCTGCGCCGCGCCCATGTCAGCGACCCCGATCTCGACCCGGGCCTTTCGGCCAGCGACGTCTCATTGCTGATGCGAGATGTGCTGACGCGCTACGCCCGCGCTTTCGGCAGCAAGACTGCTTTTCTCGCCTGGGCGGACCGCCTGACCATGGAAGCGGAAACCGCCTACAGCGTATCGCCCAACATGCCCTGTCCGCTGCTATATACAAGCATGTTCACGCCGCCCATGCTGCACGTGCTGGACGATTTCCGCCGTTCTTAGGCGACAGAGCAGGCAAGAAAGGACTTCTTTTCTGAAGAAAAGAAGCAAAAGACTTTTATCAGTTGCGTCCAACAGCCAGTCCAAATCGGTGGATTCGGATGCCAGCCGCAACGGACAAAAGTTTTTTGGTTCTTTTTTTCAAAAAAGAACTGCTTGCCTTCCTTACTTTTCAAGTAGTTGTCCTCTCTGGGCAGCTGCCAAAAAGAACTCTTCCACTTCAAACATGATGCAACGCATGCATGGCAAGCAGCAGGTGCGCGGACGGTTCTGTGTCGACTACATTAGCGTGTGCCAGGAGCGGCGGCACAGCAGCAACCGGCAACGGGGACGCCGTTACGCCCATCTGCCAATCGGCGAGGCTTATCTCCGCGGTCGCACCCTTTACAATGGATGCCGCAAATAGCTCCGAGGCGGAAAGCCCGCTCGTGCCGGTGGCCGTCACCTTGATCGACATTGTAGCAGCCGTCGCGGGCGCCGTGCCGGAGAACGTGAGGGTGCTCGCATTGAAGCTGAGCCAGCTCGGCAAAGCCGCGCCGCTCGAAAGGCTCGCCTTGAGGGTTAACGCCTCGCCCTGAGGATCGGAAAAACTTGTCGTGGGCAGCCTGAAATCGACGGCGCCGTTGGTGACCCAGCTCTGCGCCGGCGCCGGTGTCCGCAATACAGGCGCCGCCGCCGGCACTGCAACCGAGAACGTCTCCGAAGCGGACAGACCAAGATCGTCGGTGGCGGTAACATTCACCGAAAAATTCTCCATGCCGGCTGGCACGGTTCCGGTAAAACTTTGGGTTGCCGCATTGAAATGCAGCCAGGACGGCAGCGCGCCACCCACCCCGCTCGCGCTGTAGCTGAGGGCGAGCCCCTGCGGATCCTTGAACGCCGCGGCGGAAACCGCGAAATTCACCGCCTGGCCCTGGTGCCAGGTCTGATTGGGCGTCCGCGCCGCCAGCACCGGCGCCAGCGGTGCCGCTACACTTACCGTTAACGTCTGCCAATCACCCCAATATAAACCGTTATAGGCGCGTATCTCCAGCGTATCGGTGGTCGCTGTCGTCCCGCCCTTCAGCACAAGCTGCGAAAGTGCGCTCGCCGTGGCCGCGGTACTCGCGGAATGCGCGGCAACCGGCTTGCCGCCAACCAGGATCGTATCGCTCGCGGCGCTGTCGTACACTTGGTATTGTGTCACCGCCCTGTGCGCCGGGTCGGTTGCACTGAACAGGCTCGCGAGCGAAAGCGTGCCATCCGCGGCGAGGCCCGGATTCGTCACGCGGGCTGCAATTACGGGCGTGTCCAGGGCGTAAATCACCACCATGTTGGCTGGGGCGTTTGCCCATTCCTGGCTCGCCGGGTGCGGGCTCGCCACCACCACGTCGTTCGCCGACCCGTCATTCGCGCTATTCGCAATCTGGTCGGAACCGTTTACATACGTAATATTATCCACCAGCATCGCGGTCGCGCCACTGCCGGATACGCAGGTGGTGATATGGCCGCCGCCACTCCCCGTTTCAAAAGCGATGATGTCGCCCGTACTCACCAGGTTTTGCCAGGCAGCCGATGTGCCGGCCGGCCCGTCGTAAATTACCGTCCATTCGCCGTTCGACTTTCCGGCAACGCCGATCGCCGTGCTCTGCACCGGCAGGCTGGCGCCGGCTTCCGCCGCAATGGTGCTGGCAAGCACCCAGCAGCCATTATCGTTCCATGGCTGGCCAACGAAGGTCATTGCCGTGGCCGCCACGCTATCGGGCGTCGCCTGGCCCGCGCCCGATGGCGCCGTCACGTCGGCGAAGGTGATTGATCCGATATAGCCGGCCGCATCGGCCTGCATGAGCGCATAGGCGTCGCTGGCGTCGTTCGTCGCCAGCGCCGCATTGCTTGTCGTGAAAACCGATATGTTCGTCACGTCGCCGGGGCTTGCGGACGACGTGAAATCCAGTTGATTGAAGCTGCCATAGGTCGCGTTCACATACTGATCGGTGGAGGCCTGCCAGGTGAACACAATGCCGGCGCCGCGCCCGTCACCACCAATAGAGCCCAATCCAAGGGTCGCGCCGTCGCCGGAGAAATGGCCGGTCGCACCGCTGGCGGAAACGGTATATTCGTTACGATCCAGTGCATCGACGACAAGATAAGTCGGATTACCCGTTCCGCTCACCGAAAAGAACTGACTGAGCGGGTCGGTCACGACCTTGGTGCCGGTGACGCTCGTCTGTTTTGTCGTCAGCACGCTCATCTAGCAT
>DATJOH010000285.1:0-13162 GCA_035507235.1 Acetobacteraceae bacterium | reverse complement strand
TCCGCGTGCACGCACTGCAATATTTCCGTACCGCCGCCTCGGAAGAAGGGCACCGCGCCGCCGGGCACGGTACGCTCGCCGACGGCCGGCCATGGGCGGCGGCAACGAATAATGTCGAACGCGCGCGCGGTTAGGCACATCCATAACATTGTGACTACGTAATGCTTTATGACATTATTCAGCGCGCGGCGGCGCCATCATAAAAACTTTTGCCTGCTTCAGGCAGCACCGAGTCTGCCTGTTTGGCTTCGTCGCTGCAAGCAATGAGCAAAAGTTTTTTGTTTCTTTTTTTCAAAAAAGAAATTCTTCCCCCTTCCAAATGTCAAATGAACCGCGCCAGCCGCACCGCCGTATGCCCACGGCTCGGCCGCAGGCTCGGCATCACCAGCAGGCAATCATCGTGTGGCGTGCGGATTTCCGTCGCGCCATCGACGGCGATCAGCGTGTCGCGGCGCGCGATCACCTCGCCCCCCCGGTAGGGCGCGGCAAAGGCAAAGGCGCCCGACGAAGCCGTCACGGCGAGGGTAACTTCCGCGACGCGCGGCTGGGAAGCCAATGGCCAGGGTGGTCCCAGCCCTGTCACAGCCAGCACCCGGCCGATCGTCTCCAGCATGGCGTCCACGGTTGCCGGTTCCCAGTGCTGACCCGCTTCCACCAAAATCGCCGTGGCGTCGTTTGTCTCATCCACAAAGCGTTCGTAATCGATCAGACGGCGCCCGCCGACGTGGCCGTGGTCGGCAACGATCAAGGATGGCACGGCAACCGCCTCGGCAAACCGCCGGCCCTTGCCGCTCGGGCCGCACAGGATAAGCGGATCGCTGGGCCACAGCATCGAATGCAGGTCCAGCAGCACGTCCGCCGTATCGATGACGGGTCGCAAGGCGCGCGCCCGCGACAATTCCAGCGATGCGCGACTGCCGTTTAGCACCGCGTCCTCCCACAGCCGATTCAGGTCTTCATCGGCGAAGCGGGAGGCCGTTGGATTGTGGCGGTCGAACCGCCGTGCGGCATCGAGGTTCGCGAACACCAGGCTGAGCGTGCCGCGTCGTGGCGCCGGCCTGGCGCGCAACATCCGGTCCAGCGCGGCCGCCCCGGCGATTTCGTTGCCGTGCATGAGGGCGGTGATCACGATACGCGGCCCCGGCATCGCGGCGCGAAAGCGCCATACCCCAGGTATCCCGGTGTTGCCGTCGAGCCAGGGGCGCAAATCCGGAGGATCGAGGTGCACAGGAAACCGCGGCAAGGGCCCTGTTGCGGTGCACCAGTCCGTTTCCGGCGTCATCGGCCGATCGCCAAGGCTAGGTCCCGCGTCATGCAGGGGCCGGTATAAGGCGGCGACCGCGTCCGCGGCAAAACGGGCCTTGCCGCCCTTCGGGCCGCGCGCCACGCTTGGGCGCAAATGGCCGCCCTGCACCCGATGCACCTTCTATGGCGCGGCCTGCCGGCCGGCTTGCGACGCGAGGCGTTCGCGCGCGGCGCCGCGTGGTTGGCGCCACGGCCCGATCAACCGCCACCACAGGCGCAAGGCGGCGTAGGCGTTGGCGGGGAATGGCGCCGCGCGTCCGGCCTCGGCGAAGGGGCGCGGCTGATGTTCGCGGCGCTCGGTGAACTCGGCGTGCCGGCATGGCGATTTGCCGCCGGCGTGCCGCTTCCGGGTGAAACGGCCGGCGAGGATCCGTTACCGCCGGCGGGCGTGCCGCTGGTGCTGCACGTCAACGCGCCGATGCTGCCGGCTTCATTGTTACGCCTGCCGCGCGGCGCCCTGCGCGGCCGCAGGATCATTGGTTATTGGGCGTGGGAACTGCCGGTGGCGCCGCCTATCTGGCGTGTCGCGGTCCCACTGGTGCATGAAATCTGGGTTCCGTCACGATTCACTGCCGCGGCGCTGGAACCGCTGGCGCCCGGGCGGGTGCGCGTGGTACCGCATGCCGTGGCGGCGTCCCCGCCGGTGCCGAGCGCACTCAGCCGTGCTGATTTCGCTCTGCCGGCGGATGCGTTCGTCGTGCTCACGAGTTTTTCGCTTGCCAGTTCCTACGCGCGGAAGAATCCGGAAGCGGCGCTGGCGGCGTTTCGCAGTGCTTTTGGGGATCGGCCGGACCGCCTGTTGGTCATGAAGATAACACATAGCGAACATTGGCCTGCCGACCTCCAGCGTCTACGCGGCCTTATCGCCGGCGCGGCAAATGTCCGGCTGGAAACCAGATTATTGCCGGCGGCCGATAGTTACGCGCTCACCGCCTGCGCCGACTGCGTGCTTTCCCTGCATCGCAGCGAGGGTTTCGGCCTTGTGCCCGCCGAGGCGATGAGCCTCGGCCGGGCGGTTGTCGCCACCGATTGGTCGGGCACCACCGACTTTCTCGACGCGAGTTGTGGCGTGCCGGTGCCCTGCAGACTAGTGCCGGCAAACGATCCGCGTGGCGTCTTCGAGGCTCCCGGCGCGGTGTGGGCGGAGGCTGATGTTTCGGTCGCCGCGGCAGCGCTGCGCGACCTGGCGGCGGCGCCGGAACGGCGCGCTGCCCTAGGCCAGGCGGCGCGGCGCGCTGTCCAGGAGCGGCTCGGGACCGCACCCTTGCAGGCCGCCTTGCACGGCATCGGGCTCGCCGCCGCATGAGGATTCTTGTCTGGCAATGGGGCCGCTTCGGCGGCGCCCCGCGCATCTGCCTGGACTGGGCCGAAGGGTTTGCCACGGTTCCCGGCATCAGCACGGTTTTCTCGCTCAGCGCCCAGGCCGAAATCATGCGCGGCGCCGACGCGCCGCGGCCGGACCTGCTGGTTGAAACCTATGCCGATCTGCCGGGCTATTTCCTGCGCGTGCTGAGCCTGCCCTGGTTCCTGCCATGGCTCATTGCACGGGTCAGGCGCCTGCGGCCGGACATCGCGCTCTGCGCCATGCCGGGTCCGCTCGATTTCGCCATGTATCTTGCCCTGCGACGCCTCGGCGTGCCGATGGCGGTCGCGGTGCATGACGCGGATGCGCATCCCGGCGACGGCTACCCGCTACAAATGCGCCTGCAGCGGGCGCTGGTGCGGCGGGCCGATGCAATCGTTGCGCTATCCGACCACGTCGCCCGGCGCCTCGTGGAACAGGGCATGCTGGCCCGGCGGCCGCTGCTGCGCTCCGTGCTGCCGCTGCCGCGCCTGCCCCCGTTGCCGCCGGCGCGCGGCCATGGGGGGCCGTTCCGGCTGCTCTGTTTTGGCCGGCTACTGGCCTATAAAGGCCTGGATTTGCTGGCCCTGGCGCTGGCGCGGCTGCTGCCGGATACCGGGCTCGTCGTGCGGGTCGTCGGCAGCGGGCCTGAAGGGCCGGACCTGCAGGCGCTGCGGGCATTGCCGGGCGTGACGGTGGAAAATCGCTGGGTTCCGGAGGCGGAAATACCCGAACTGCTGGCCTGGGCGGACGGCCTCGTGCTGTCGCACCGGGAAGCCAGCCAATCCGGCGTCGCCGTCGCCGCGCTCGCCGCCCGCCGCCTGGTCGTGGCGACGCGGGTGGGCGCGCTGGCCGAACAGCTCGGCGGCGATCCGGCTGCGGTGCTCTGCGATGTCTCCGTCGATGGCCTGACCGCGGCGATCCGGCACATGCTCACCTTGCCGCCGCCGCCGCCGCGCGCGCTGGCCGGCGACGCTGTTGCCGCACTTGCCCAGGATTTGGTGGCAACCCTCGGCTCACCGAGCAAATTCCTGCCCGTGGCCAGTCCGGCCCTGCCGCTCGGTCCCGCACAGGCCTAGGCTGTATACGCCGCCAGGAAAACGCGCACCGCTTCGTCGATCACCCGTTCCGCTTCACCCGCCGGTACCGGCAGGCGCAAACGGGTGCGCAACACAACGCGTGTCTGGCAAAGGCTAAAAAACTGCTCGGCCGCAAAAGGCGCGTCGGGAATGCGCAGGCGGCCGACCTCCGCCTGCGATTTCAGGTAGCGCGCCATGGCGCCGATCGCCCGCGCCGGACCGGAGGCGAAAAAAGCCTGCGCCAGTTCCGGGAACCGCTCCGCCTCGGACGCTACGGCGCGCTCCACCGCCACGATGGCCGGATCGGTCAGCATGGATAGAAACCGCGTGCCGATGCTGTGCAAGGTCTCCGCCACGTCGCGGGAATCATCCAGCGTCGCGAACAAATGCACCAGCCGCTGTTCGCACTCGCGTCCGATGGTCGCGCCGAACAACGCGGCCTTGCCGCCGAAATGCTGGTAAATCGTGCCCTTCGACACCCCCGCCGCGGCGGTGATCATCGACATGCTCGCGCCTTCGTAGCCGCGGTCGGCAAAAATGCGCGTCGCGCCGTCCAGGATCGCCTCGCGCTTTTCGCGCGAAAGTGCCTCGGGTGCCGCCATCAGTCTCCGCGCCAGCCATCTGGGGGGCTGGCAATTCCTCCCGGCTTATATATACTAGACTGAACGGTTCGGTATAGAGGTCCCCATGGACGACGTCCGCCCGCCTCAGCCAGTCCATTCCGACGATCTATCCGACGCTCCGCCGCGCCGGGGCAAGGCGCGTGCCTTCCTGGTCCTGTTTCTGGTGTTCGCGATGCTCGGCGGCGCCGGGGTGTACGTGTGGCTAAGCGGCCGCGGCATCGAAAGCACCGATGATGCCTTCATCGATGGCGATGTCAGCCAGGTCTCACCGCAAATCGCCGGCCGCGTGATCGCCATCCTGGTGGACGACAATCAGCGCGTCGCCGCCGGCCAGGAGCTGCTGCGCATCGATCCGCGCGACGAGGAAGTGCGCATCGCGCAGCGCGTGGCGGAGCAGGCCGAGGCAGCGGCGGAGCTCGCGCAGGCGCGCGCGACACTCGCTATGCGCCAGGCCGATCTTGGCCAGGCGGAAGCCAACGTGCAGGTGTCGGAAGCCGACCAGTTTCAGGCGCGGCAGGACCTGACCCGGTATCAAACGATCAACCCCCGCGCCATCACCCGCCAGGTGCTGGACAACGCGACCGCCGCCATGCGGTCGAGTACGGCAAAACTCGACGCCTCGCGTCAGGCGGTGATCGGCATGCGGGCACAGGTCACCAGCGCGGACGCCTCGCTGACGGCAGCGCAAGCGGCCCTGAAAACCGCAGATGCCAATCTGGCACAGGCAAAACTCGATCTCTCCTACACGCATGTGGTGGCGCCGGCGCCGGGTCGCATCACGCATCGAACGGTGGAGCTCGGCAACTACGTCACACCCGGCCAGGCGCTGCTTGCCATCGTGCAGCCGGACCTGTGGGTGACCGCCAATTTCAAGGAAACGCAGCTCGACCATATGCGCCCTGGCCAGAAAGTGCGCATCCGTGTCGATGCATTTCCCGATAAAGTTTTCGACGGCCATGTGGATAGCCTGCAGGAAGGCACCGGCTCGGTGTTCTCCGTGCTGCCGGCGGAAAACGCCACCGGCAATTACGTCAAAGTGGTGCAGCGCCTGCCGGTGAAAATCCTGTTCGATGGCGACAACGCCGCGAAATTTCCCCTGGCACCCGGCATGTCCGTCGAACCGCGGGTACACGTCGGCGCGCCGTGACGGACGAACCGCTTCCCTATTCGGCGGCGGGGCCGAATAATCCGTGGCTCATTGCCATGGCGGTGTCGATCGCGACCTTCATGGAAGTGCTCGACACCACCATCGCCAACGTGTCGCTGCGCCATATCGCCGGCAGCCTGGCCGCCAGCGAGGACGAAAGCACCTATATCCTCACCAGCTATCTCGTATCGAACGCCATCGTGGTGCCGATCAGCGGCTGGCTCGCAACGGTCATCGGCCGCAAACGCTTCTACATGATTTGCGTGGGGTTGTTCACCGCAAGCTCGGTGCTCTGCGCCACGTCCACCACGCTCTGGCAAATGATTTTCTGGCGCGTCATGCAAGGTTTCGGCGGCGGTGGCCTGGCGCCCGTCGAACAATCGATCTTTGCCGATACGTTTCCGTTGCGCCTGCGTCCGCAAGCCTTCGCCGTCTACGGCTTCACCGTCGTGCTCGCGCCGGCAATCGGCCCCACGCTGGGTGGCTGGCTCACGGACGCGTATTCCTGGCACTGGGTGTTTCTCATCAACCTGCCGGTCGGCTGCCTTTCCCTCGTGCTCACCTGGCTGCTCGTCTATGACAGCCCGGCACTGAAACGCGATCGCGCCGCCCTGCTGAAACGCGGCCTGCACCTCGATTATTTCGGCTTCACGCTGGTAGCCCTCGGCTTCGGCAGCCTGCAGATCATGCTCGATCGGTTCGAGCGCGAGGACGGCTTCTCCTCGCCCCTCATCATCACCTGCGCCGCCATCAGCCTCGTCTCGCTCGCCACCCTGATGGTGTGGGAATTCTACCACCCGCAACCCGTCATGAACGTGCGCCTGTTCCGCTACCGCAGCTTTTCCGTGAGCTGCATCCTGATGTTTGGCGTCGGCTTCACGCTCATTACCTCAACCCAGTTGCTGCCGCAGCTCTCGCAAAGCCTGATGGGCTACGACGCCACCACCGCCGGCCTCACGCTCGGCCTTGCCGGTATCGCAACAATCTTCATCATGCCACTGTCCGGCGCACTCACCGGCCGTGTGCTGCAACCGCGCGTGCTGAGCTCCGTTGCCTTCGCCGGCTCCGCCTATGCACTTTGGTACGCCGCCCATCTCGACCTCGATGCCAGCTTTCACCAACTCTCCATGGCGCGCCTGTTGCAAGCAATCTGGCTGCCGTTCCTGTTCATTCCGATATCGTCAGCAAGCCTCGTGCAAGTGCCGGCGGCGCAAAACGGCAATGCTGCGGCCATCCTGAACCTGATGCGCAACCTCGGTGGCAGCATCGGCGTCAGCTTTATTACAAATCTGCTCGCCTGGCGCAGCCAATTCCACCAGGAACGCCTCACCGAACACATCACCGCCTATAACGGTTTCGCTAACCCCTCGGCGCTGCCACAAATCATGCAGCGCATCGACGCCCAGGGCGGCATGCTCACCTATATCGACCTGTTCCTGGTGCTGGCCCTGGCCGCGGCCATCATGGTGCCAATCGCCCTGCTGCTGCCGAAACTGCCCAAAGGCGCCGTCGCCGCGCATTGAGGCCGGGTGATTGTTTTGGGGTTGGTTATGTAAGACTAGGGGGGCTCTGCCCCCTAGGACCCCCCGCTGGGGACTCGTCCCCAGACCCCATTTATTTTGTCGGAGGATAAGGAGGGGGGCATCCGTCACGTGGGCACGTTCGCGGAGGCCCCCTCCTTATCCTCCGACTAAACAGACAGGTTCTAAGGACTTGTCCTTAGCGGGGGTCCAGGGGGCAGAGCCCCCTGGCCTTTCTTAACCAACTCAAATCAGCCACTCGTGCCTCAATGCACGCGCGCTGGCACCATTTCGTGCTGCACGATGGCGGCGCGGGCGACGGCTTCATCATCGGCCACGGCCATGGGGGTTCCGTCGGCGCCGTGAATGGCGAAGGCGCGGGTGCCGTTCATGATGACTTGTTTGACGTAGGCCATTTGCGAAACGCCCAACGCCGAAAATTGCTCGGGCGACAGCTGGCGGATATTCAGCGCCATCTTCACCACATCTTCTTCAACTGGCTCGTTCATCAAATTTCTCCTCGCGCGCGCCGGTCGTCCGGCAAGCGCGCCTCGGCGCCGTTATCGGCCACCGTCACACGCATCACAGCTAACGCTTCCCACCCGTGCACTTGCAACGCACTAAGCGTTGCGTGCGCTTATTGCGCACTAAGCAAATGGTGTGCCTTCAATCGGCATCCACCACCTTGGCCACCCGCTGCCGCTCCGGCCGGCCGATTTCGATGTGGCGTACCTTGGTTTCCGGCTGCGGCCGGGCCAGGTCGATGTGCAGCAGCCCGTTATCCAACCACGCGCCCTTCACTTCGATCCCTTCCGCCATGACGAAGGCCCGCTGGAACTGCCGCGCCGCGATGCCGCGATGCAGGAACACGCGCCCCTGCGTATCGTCAGTTTGCCGACCACGTATGACCAACTGGTTGTCTTCCTGGGTGATCTGCAGGTCGTCCATGGTGAAGCCGGCAACGGCGAGGCTGATGCGCAGGCCCGCCGGGCCGGTCTGCTCGATATTATAGGGGGGGTAGCCGTCCGCCGAGTTCTTGCTGGCGCGCTCAAGCATCTGCTCGAGATGGTCGAAGCCCAGGAACAGCGGGGACGTGAAGACGCGAGTGCTCATACGCGAACTGCCTCCTCTATCGAGCGAAGCCTGGTTTCGGCAGGGCCCTGATCGGCACCCTGCTCATGCGTGCACAGTTCGGCATGAGGCCCCTGATTTGCAAGACTTATTCGCGGCGGGCAGGGCACCCCTGGCAAATCGGCAACGGTCCGCGTAGATGCGCCACATGAGTGAAACAGAGGCAGAAACGGCGCTCCTGCCCATCCTTATTGCGCCGCACAAAACCTTGAAGGCGAAGGCGCGACCGGTGGCGGATGCCGACATGGACCGGGTTCGGGCGCTGGTGCCGCGCATGTTCACGACGATGTACAAGGCGCCGGGCATTGGGCTGGCGGCGCCGCAGGTGGATGTCGGGCTCCGCTTCCTGGTGATCGATCTGCAGGCAAACGAGGTGCGGCGGCCATTCGCCATGATCAACCCGCAGATCCTGCGGGTGAGCGAGGAATGGGCGACGCGCGAGGAGGGCTGCCTGTCCCTACCCAACCAATATGCCGAGGTATCGCGCCCGGCGGCGGTTCGGGTGGGTTTTCTCGACGTCAACGGCAAGCGGCAGGAGGTGGATGCGGAGGGGTTGTTCGCAGCCTGTGTGCAGCATGAGATCGACCATCTGGATGGCGTGCTGTTCGTCGATCACATCTCCGCGCTGAAGCGGAACATGCTGATGCGGCGGCTCGCCAAGGAGCAGAAGCAGAAGGCCGGCGCGTGAGGCTTGCCTTCCTGGGCAGCCCGGATTTCGCGGTGCCGGCCCTGCGCGCGCTACGCGACGCCGGGCATGACATTGTCTGCGTTTACAGCCAGCCGCCGCGGCCGGCGGGGCGCGGCCACGCGGTGACGCCCTGCCCAGTGCATGCGGCGGCGCTCGCCATGGCCATTCCGGTGCGTACGCCGGCGCGACTGCGGCGCGATGCGACCGAGCACGCGGCGTTCCGGGCGCTCGATCTGGATGCCGCGGTGGTCGCCGCCTACGGGCTGATTCTGCCGCCCGAAATGCTGGCGGCGCCGCGCCTCGGCTGCCTCAATATCCACGCGAGTTTGTTGCCGCGCTGGCGCGGTGCCGCGCCCATCCAGGCGGCCATCCTGGCCGGCGATACCCAAAGCGGCATTACCATCATGCGCATGGACGAGGGTCTCGACACCGGCCCGATGTTCTTGCGGGAAGCAGTCCCCATAGGGTCGCGGGCAAGCGCCGCCGAACTTCATGACGCACTTAGTTCCCTCGGCGCGCGGCTTATCGTGCGCGCACTGACCGACTTGCCGGAGCCGATTGCGCAACCCGACCAAGGGATGACGTACGCGCCCAAATTGACGCGCGCCGATGGGGAGTTGGACTGGTCACGCAACGCGGCGGCGCTGGATCGGCAGGTGCGGGCCTTAAATCCCTGGCCCGGCGCGTTCACGCATTTGCGCGGCGAGCCGATCAAGATACTGGCTGCCGAGCCGACGCCCGAGACCGGACCGCCTGGCCAGGTCCTCGACGCCGCCTTCACGGTGGCGGCGGGCGAAGGGGCGCTGCGCCTCATCCGCGTGCAGCGGCCCGGCCGTCCGGCAACCGAGGGCGCGGCGTTCCTGCGGGGCGTCGCCGACGCGGTCGGAGAAACGTTACACTAGAGCGCGATTGCTTGATGTCGCCATGACCATGCGGCGCAATCGCGCTCTAGCTCTTTGTTTCCCGCATGATTCACGCTTCCGGCTGCGCCGACTTGAAGCGATCATGCTCTAGAAATTAGCGTATCGACCTCACGGGAGCGACGGCGATGAACCTCAAAAAACTCGGCGTTTGGGCTAGCACGGAATCGTACACTGCTCCTGAGGCCGCCGCCTTCGCGAAGCGCGTGGAGGCGTGGGGCTATGGCGTGCTCTGGATGCCCGAGGCAATGGGACGCAATCCGTTTCCACATGCCGCGTGGCTGCTCGCCAATACCACCACCCTCATCGTCGCCACCGGCATTGCCAATATCTACGGCCGCGATCCGATGGCGGCTTCCAGCGCGCAGAAAACGCTGAACGAGCAATCGGGTGGGCGCTTCCTGCTGGGGCTCGGTGTGTCCCACAGCATGCTGGTCGAAGGACTTCGCGGCCAGCACTACGGCAAGCCGGTCGAAACCATGCGGACCTACCTCGAAGCGATGCGGAAGGCGATCTACATGGCGCCGGCGCCGGCCGAAACGCCAAAAACCGTCATCGCGGCCCTCGGCCCGAAAATGCTGGCACTCGCCGCGGAACATGCGGACGGCGCGCACCCCTATAACGTCACCCCGGCGCACACGGCGGCAGCACGCAAAATCCTCGGCCCGGGCAAGCTGCTGTGCCCGGAACAGATGGTGCTCGCCGAAACCGATCCCGCCCGCGCGCGGGCCAAGGCGCGCGACACGCTGGCGATGTATCTGACACTGCCGAACTACGTGAATAATTGGCGGCGCGAAGGCTTTGGCGACGCGGATTTCGCCGATGGCGGCTCCGACCGTCTGATCGACGCGCTGGTGGCCTGGGGCGACGAGGCCGCGATCCGCGCCCGTATCCAAGCCCATTGGGATGGCGGTGCCGATCATGTCTGCATCCAGGCTCTGGGCGGGCCGGCGGACGGCGTTTCAGACGAGGCGCTTCTGGAACGCTTCGCGCCTGGCGCTTGAGCGCCGTGATGTGAGAGAGAAGGAAGGAAGATTCGTAACTGTCCAGGTTGGGCGAAAAGGAGAACAAGTAAGAAAGGGCTTCTTTTCTGAAGAAAAGAAGCAAAAGACTTTTATCATTGGCGTCCAGCAGCGAGGCTAAATGGTGAATTTGGACGCTACCCGAAACAGATAAAAGTTTTTTGGTTCTTTTTTTCAAAAAAGAACTACTTGCCTTCCTTTCTTTTCCCATAAATGCCCTGCCTAGGCAATTTCGAGAGAGAAGCAAAAAGACTTCGTCTTTTGCGGGGCTTAGCGAGATATGGGCTTGACAGGAGTTACGCCATGACATCGGTGCATGACATTCGGGTGACAACCATTTCGGGCGACGATATCGCCTTGCGCGATTTTGCCGGCAAGGTGATGCTGGTGGTCAATGTTGCCTCAAAATGCGGGCTGACGCCGCAATATGAGGGTCTGGAACAATTGTTCCGCGACTATCGCGACCAAGGCCTGGTCGTGCTTGGTTTTCCGGCGAACGATTTCGCCGGCCAGGAGCCGGGCAGCGAAGCGGAAATCGCCAATTTCTGCAGCACGAAATACGACGTCGATTTCCCGATGTTTGCCAAGAACAGCGTGGTCGGCGAACCGAAGCACGCGCTTTACAAGACGCTCACGGCGGCGCAGCCAAGTGCCACCAGCACCGGCGGCGATTTCCGCACCAGGCTCGCAGGCTATGGCATGACGCCGAATCCCGAACCGGAAGTGTTGTGGAATTTCGAGAAATTCATCGTCAGCCGCGGCGGCGATGTCGTTGCCCGCTTCACGCCCGACACCGCGCCGAACGATCCCGCGCTGGTCGCCGTCATCGAGCGCGAATTGCAGGCAAACTGAATCGGGGTCTGGGGACGAGTCCCCAGCGGAGTGCAGAGGCAGAGCCTCTGCCCGCCGGAGGCAAACGCCGACATCATGACCCGTTTCGCCCTCAGACTGGAATATGACGGCGCCGGCTTCGTCGGTTGGCAGCGCCAGGCCGCTGGCATCTCCGTGCAACAGGTGCTGGAGGACGCGGCAGCGCGCCTGGAAGGCTCGCCCGTCGCCAGCATCGTCGCCGGCCGCACGGATGCCGGCGTACACGCGCTGGGCCAGGTAGCGCATCTCGACTTCACCCGCGATATCGCGCCGGACGCGCTGGCGCGGGCGCTGAATTTTCACATGAAGCCGCACCGCGTCGTTGTCACAGCGTCGGCCATCGTTCCGGCTGAATGGAGCGCGCGGCTTTCCGCCGTCCGTCGGGTCTATCGTTACATTATCCTGAACCGCTGGGCGCGTCCCGCGCTGCAGGCTGGGCAGGTCTGGCACGTGCCAACGCCGCTCGACGCCGCCGCCATGGCCGAGGGCGCGCGCCATTTACTGGGCAAGCACGATTTTACGAGCTTCCGGGCCACCAGTTGCCAGGCAAAATCGCCGCTGCGCACGCTGGACGTGCTGGACGTGGCGCGCGATGGCGAGCGCATCGTCATCCGCGCGGAAGCCCGCAGTTTCCTGCACCATCAGGTGCGCAACATGGTAGGCACGCTGAAACTGGTGGGCGAAGGCCGGTGGCAGCCGGCGCGGATGGCGGCGGCGCTCAGGGCGGCGAACCGCGCTGCCGCCGGGCCGACAGCGCCGGCGGAGGGGTTATTCCTTATGCGTGTTGATTATGGATCAAATCCGTTCCAGAAGGAAGAACTTCTTTTTTGAAAAAAAGAAGCAAGAAGCTTTTGTCTGTTAAGGGCAGCACTGATGCCACCCATTTGGCCCCGAAGCCGCGAGCAAGAGTCAAAAGTTTTTTGTTTCTTTTTTTCAAAAAAGAAATTCTTCCTTACTTCGCGCGTTCAGCCCTATTTCCCCTGCCCGTCCAACGCCCGATCGTTCGCCAGCTTGAACGTCACATACGCCACGGCCTTGGATACAAATTCCAGCACCAACGGATCGTTATTAAAAAGATTGTCGCACCACCGATGCGGCTGGTCCACGCAGCCGCCGTTGAAGCCTGGTATCTTGCCTTCGTAATTGCCCAGAAAGCCGCCCCAGATTTTCACCTCCCACGCATGCTTGCAGCAATCCTGATTGGTGAGGATGCCGGTATTCGGCACGCCCACCAGGCTGAAGGAGTTGGAGTCCGTGCCATCGTTGCCGAATCGCGCGTTCTGCGACGGTATGCCGATCGAGCGGAAATACGTTGCGAACAGCCGATTGCCGATCTTCGAGTCCGGCACGACGTTCGGCGGAAACCTCGAGACGTCGTGCGCGTAGCGCGGATCGGCCACCAGCACGTCGAAATTGGGCGTCGCGGTGACATCCACGTCGACGTCGAACACGATGCGGCGCAATTCCGCAGCCTTCAGATGCCGCGTGTAATAATGCGACCCCAGCAGCCCGAGT
>DATJOH010000284.1:0-5976 GCA_035507235.1 Acetobacteraceae bacterium | reverse complement strand
AAAAGTTTTTTGCTTCTTTTTTTCAAAAAAGAAGTCCTTCCTTTTTTGGATCGCTCAACTTTCCCGCTGATCGATCAGCGCCCGCCGTTTCAGATCCTGCAGCAATTGCCGGGACGCCAGTTCGACCCGCTCCTGCACCATCTGATCGGCGATGTCTTCGCGCGTCATGGCGGCCATGTTGCGCTGTTCCCTTTTGCAGACCATTACCACCAGCACGCCGTCCGGTGTTACCAGCGCCTTGCTGGCCTTGCCCGGTTCCAGCGCGTTCATCAGCGTCTGCATTTGCGGATTGAGGTGGTCCACCCGGATGGGCCCGGGATCGCTTGGTCGGTGTGCTCCTTGCGCGGTGTTTGCGGCCGCGACCTGGTCGCATGTTGTGGCCGACTTGCTGAGCGCTTGCGCCGCCGACAATGCCGCGCGCTGTTGCGGCGTCGGCGCCTGTGGATCAAGCGCCGTGGTGAAGGGATAGAAAGCCTGGCGGGCGTCGATGATGGTCGCCATGTCGCTGCCGCTGAGGCGCTTATCCTCCAGCGTCACGACATCGAAGCCGCCGGCGATATGCACCGGGTTGCTGACCGCGCCCACCGGCATTTGCGTCACCAGCGAGGCAAGTTGCGGGTCAAGCTGGTCCGGCCGCACCCAGCCGAGATCGCCGCCTTTCAGCGCTGTCTCGCTTTGGCTGAATTCCGCCGCGACGATGCCGAACGGCGCGCCGGCGCGGAGCTGCTGGATCACCGTATCGGCGAATTTCCGCGCGTCGTTCTGCCGCGATGGGTCTTCCGCCGGCACGAAAATCTCCGCCACATGATATTGCGGTTGGCCGATCTGCGCCTTGAACCGTTTTTCCTGCGCATCAACCTCGGCAGGCGTGACGAAGCCCCGCTCGGCAAGTTCCTGTCGCAGGACGCGCGTCCAGCCGAGCGAGGTGCGCACCTGGCTGATCAGCGTGCTGTAGGAGACGCCCTGGGATTGCAGCTTAGCGCGCAGCCCGCCGGGTTGCAGCCCATTGCGCTGTTCGACCACGGCGATCGCCGCCGCCACGTCGGCATCCGCCACCACGATTTTGCGACGCTGGATTTCCTGCTGGCGCAGCCGATCGTCGATCAACTCGCGCGTGATCTGCGGCCGCAGGCGGCTCAGCAATTCGGGCGTCAGATTAAGGCCGGTGGAGAGGGCAAACAACTTCGTGCGATTCTCCACGTCGTCGCGGGTGACGACATCGCCATTCACCGTCGCCGCGATCGCGTCCGCGTCCGGCGGCGCCGGCTTCAGCACCGGCGGCGGGATGGGGATCGCCGGTTCCTCGCCCTTCGGCACCACCGTGTGTTCCGGCTTCTCCTCGGGTTGTGGCGCCGCGGTGCCCAGCGAACCTGGCGTGCCGTAGCCGCCATAGCCGCCGCCGGGGCCGCCGATACCGCCGCCGCCAGGATATTGGGCAAGCGCCGCGGCGGGTGCCAGGAGACAGGCGGCCATAATCAGAAGCGGCGGGCGAACCAAGGACGGGCGAACCGAGGAGAGGCAGGCTGGTAGGGTGCGCATCATTTGAAGCCAAATTGTCCGACGGTTTTGAGGGTAATGGTGAACAGCACGGTGGTATCTCCATGATCCCCCAGAATCGACGTATAGCGCCGTCCGGCCAGCATGTCGAAGCCCGTGCACTCGTCCTCCCAATGGAGATGGAGGTTCAGGCTGTCGGCCTGCCCGGTTTCGAGGTCGCGGCGACCATCGATCGAGACGCTGAAATGGCCGATCGTGCTCCCGACTCCCGCGGAGAGCTCATTACGCGGTGCGAAAAAATTGAAGATGCTGCCCTTGAGCGCCGGGTTGGTCGGCACGAGATAGCCGGCCGCCAGGAAGTCGCTCAGGTAAAGCGCGTAGGGATTGGTCGAGTCGTAGAAATAGCCAAAATTGAAGTGGAGCGCTTTTGGCCCGACGCTGTTGATGGCATCGGCGAAGCGAAGGTCGCCGTTGTCATGGTCCACCCGGGCGCGGGCGGTGATGCTGTACCATTTGCTCGGCAGGAAACTCACGCGGCCGACAACATCGGAGAGATGACTGCCCTTCGCAAACCCGTTCCAAGGTTGGAACTGCGGGTAGAGATTATGGTCGATATGTTCGATCGCGGAGGCGCCCACCATCGCATCCAGCACCTGGCCGCCTTTGAAGGTCCACGAACCGTGCAGCGCGAAGTTGGCGCGGGCGCCGCCATCGTAGCGGTCGTAGCCGCCAAAGCGGTTGCGACTGAATAACGTCGCATCGGTAAATTCATAATCCAGGCTGTCCTCGTTGGGCAGCCGATCGTGCAGGCCGTTGCCGCTATTGGGGCCCGCAATGAGTTGCACGATCGGCTCCACAAGTTGCGTGCCGAGGCTGCCGGCATCGCGCACGAAGGGCCAGTTCATTTTGATCGCGACCTGGGGCTGCGCGTGCACGACGCTGGTAGCCCCGGAATCGCCGTAGTCGGGCTGGCCGTTGAACACCGTCGCCTGGTAGGCGGCACCGCTGATTTCCGCGTTCACCTGGTACTGCTCGCCGAGCGGACCACCGAAATTGCTCTGCCATCCGGCGCGCGCGGCGAGCCGACGGGTGTCGGCACCCTGATCGCGGATGATGTTGAAATCCATGGTGTCGAAATAGAAACGGCCGCCGAGGAAATCCGGTTCGCCCAGGAAACTGTAAGTGTAACGCGGCAGCACGTAGGGAAGCGTGCTCTGGTCGATGGAGGCGTTCAGGCCCTGGTAGCCGACAACATCCAGTTTGGCGTACGAGCCGACGCCAAAACCCTCGATATAGGCGTTGGAGCTGAGGACATTGAAGACAAACGGGGCGAGCTGGTAATCGCGCAGATAGGTCGCGGAGTTGCCGAAATTTATGTTCGCGCCGTAACGCCAGGTATCGTTCCAGACGAAGTTCGCGCTGGAAAACGTGTAGTAGGCCATCTGATTGTCGTCATGCGCGATGCCGCCCTGAATATTTATTCGCCCTTCGTTGAACCAGCGGCGGTAATCGGCCTGCAACTGGCCGCCCTGCTCGGCATTCACTTCCGGCGTGAGCAGCAAATCCGACTGATCGTCCAGCACCCAGTAGTAGGGGAGCGATGCGAAGGCGCCGAGATGCTCGCTGGAGGCGCCAATGCTTGGCACCAGAAAGCCGCTCTGCCGCTTCACCGAGGGGTCGGTGCTCGACATGTAGGGAAGCCAGAATATGGGAAAACCGTACACGTCAAACCAGGAATCCGAGTACTCGATGCGTTTATGTTCCAGATCCTGCGTCATATGCTCGGACCGGAATTGCCATTCCGGCGGAGCATCGGGATTGAGGGCGCAGACGTTGCAACTGGAATAGACGGCCTTGGAAAGCTCATTCAGCTTGCCGTCGGTGCGGCGCGCGCCGTTGGCGGCCAGTTTGCCACCGTCGGCCAGATAGGAACGCATGCCGCTGATGATGCCTTCCTTCATGCCCTGCGACATTTCGGCGTAGTCGCCGAACACGATCTGCCCGTCCGGTTCCACGATCACCACATGGCCGCGCGCGGCGGCGACATCCGTGTTGCGGTCGAACGTCACTTCATCGGCGGCCATGTAATGATCGTTCTGCCAGGCCTGCACATGACCCGTTGCGGTGACGATACCGTTCAGCTTGTCGTAGCTCACCCGGTCGGCCAGGAACGTGACTGGCTGGTTGCCTGTAAGCGGGGCCGCATGCGTCTCCGGCGCCGCACGCGCGGCGCCGGCTGTGCATAGCAGCGCGGCCAGGGCGGCTGCCGTCGTTGAGCCCGATCCTGAAGGTTTGCCCCTGGGCGCCGGAGGCAACCGCACCGGGATGGAGTCCAACGTCCGTATCACCCATCCTCCAGGTGCAGCAGCAGCGACACGGCCAGCATAAGGCCCGCCCCGGCGGGTGCCCAGGCGGCAAGCACGGCCGGCAGTGCGCCGGACTGGCCAAATTCCTCGGCCACCTTGCTGACGGTGAACAGCGCGAAGCCGGAAGCGACACCGGAAAGAATCATCCGCGCCACGCCGCCGCGCCGCACCGGCCGCATGGAAAAGCCGGCGGCGACCAGCGCCATGGTGCCGCACAGCAGCGGCAATGCCAGCAGCGCCTGGAAATGCAGGCGATGGCGAACGGCGGAGAAACCGGCACTATCCAGTAGCGCGATGAAGCCGGGGAGTGCCCACACGGAGAGCGTATCCGGCGATTGGAAGCTTTCCTGCATGCGGTGCGCGGTCAGATCCGTCGGCAGGTCGAGTGAACCGACATTCTCCGGCAAATGGTCCGGCTTGATGGTGCGGGCGCCGGTCATGTGCCACTCGCCGGCGCGCAGCCGCGCGCTCTCCGCCTCGATCCGGCTCAGCAGCTTGTCGTGCCCGTCCAGGCGAAAGACGCTGACTTCCCGCGCGGTCACCACCTTCTTGGCCAGCGTCACCGACCGCGCGTGCAGCACGGCAACGCCTTGCGCATCCAGCGCGCGATCCGCCTGGCGCAGCCAAAGCTGGCCGCCGGCGAGCGCCAGCGGGCCCCCGGTCTGGCGTATATAGACGTTATCCAGTGCCTCGGCGCGCTGATACATGGCGGAGGACAGTGGCGAGATGGCCATCGTTGCCACCATGCCGGCGAGGATGGCGCAGGCGAGCGGCGCGGCCAGGAATTGCCAGGCGGAAATCCCGGCGGCGCGCGCCACGATCAGTTCGGAGGACCGGGTGAGGCGCCAGAACGCCAGGATGCCGCCCAGCAGCACCGCGAACGGCAGGATCTGCAGCAGCCAGTAAGGCAACCGGAGCAGCGCGATCGTCGTGACGAGGCCGAAGCCGACTTCAGGCCGGGTCGCCGCGCGGCGCAGCAGTTCGATGAAATCGAACAGCATGACCAGCAGCGAGAGCCCGCCCAGCATGACCGCGACGGCCGCGCTGAATTGCCGCGCGATGTAGCCGGACAGCGTGATCGAGAAGGCCAGGATGCTACTCCCCGGCCGAAACGGTCGGCGATCCCGCCACGTGGGGCGAAACGCGGAAGGCGCGTTCGGCGGCGTTGGGCAGGAACAGCATGGCAGCGGCCGCGAGTCCCGGCAGGATCACCTGCACCCAGATCAGCGGCACCATGGACGGGTTGCGCGTGGCCAGGCTGGACACGGCGAGTCCCAGGGCGAGCAGACCCACCATCACCCCGACCGCGGCCGCGGGGCGCGCCACGTTGCCGTAACGGCGAAACCCGCCCGTCAGCACGGAGGCCAGTGCGACCAGCGTAAACCCGACCGCGGTGATCGGCTGCGTCAGCCGGCGATGCGCCTCGACAAGATATTTGCCGATATCCTGTGGTCGGACCGTCGCGGGATTTGGGTGCAGCAACTCGCCAAGCCCCAACTCGTTCACGTCGCGCAATTCCTGCCCGCCATTCTTGCTGGAGCTGGCAAGGTCGATCACGTCCTCGGCGAAGGTCAGCACGTCCAACCGTCCGGTCTTGCGGTCGATTTCCTCGCGCGAGCCATTCAGCAGGAGCACGCGCGGCGCACCGCTGTCGGGGAGCAGCCGGCCACTTTCGGCCAGAATGGTGGCGCGGCTGTTTGGCTGCCTGTCATCTTCCACCAGGATGCCGCGCAGCGTGCCGTTGGAGTCGCGCGAGCGGACATAGACCGTCAGTTGGTCGGAAAGCGCCGTGAACACTCCTTCCTGCAACAGGAAAGCCGCCACGCGATTGCGAATTTCGAACTGATACCGGCGGAACGCCTCGGAACTCACCGGCACGACATAAAGATTGAGCACCAGGCAGAGGCAGAGGCTGATCATGCCGAGCATCAGGGCCGGACGGGCCAAGGCCCACTGGCTGAGGCCGGCGGCCCGCATCACCGTCAGCTCGCGATCGCCGGCCAGCCGCTGGTAGATGAACTGCACCACGACAAATGTCGTGATCGGCAGGATGACGGCGGTAAAGCCCGGAATCATCAACGCGGTCAGCTCGATGAACACGCGCAGCGACAGG
>DATJOH010000283.1:0-7265 GCA_035507235.1 Acetobacteraceae bacterium | reverse complement strand
AGGGGCGCTTCTCAGGCTGCGGCAACGTCTGTGTTGCGCCCCTCCTTTTCGTCTGACGAACAATAGCGCGGGTCTGGGGCGTCACGCCCCAGCGGGGTCCAGGGGCAGAGCCCCTGGCCGCCGGAGGCAAACCATCCCCGTCACAGAGCGCCGGCCACCCATTCCTTCAGCGCGCTTTTCGGCGCGGCGCCGATTTTCGTGGCGGCGGGTTTGCCGTCCTTGAACAGGATGAGCGTCGGGATGCCGCGCACGCCGTAGGTATTCGGCGAATTCGGATTCTCGTCGATATTCACCTTCGCGATGGTGACCTTGCCCTTGAATTCGGCACCGATTTCTTCCAGCGCCGGCGCGATCATCTTGCACGGGCCGCACCATTCCGCCCAGAAATCGACAAGCACTGGCCCTTCCGCCTGCAGAACGTCGGTAGCGAAACTTTCGTCGGTTACGGCGACAGTATTGGCACTCATGGTAAATCTCCTGGCGCGTACGCGTTGGCGTGGGAAATGGGCGGCGTGGGCGGGTCGATCAAGCCGGCCGCCGGCGCAGGTTGTGCGCCAGGTGCATGCCTGTCGAGCAAGCTTTCCGGGATCATCATGGCTTGCGGGCCTTCCGTCCAGACCAGCACGCAGCGCACCGGCCGATCGGGGTAGAGCCGGCCGAGAACGGCGCGATAGGCGGCCATTTGACGCAGGTAGAGCACCGGCGCCGCCTGCGCGGAAACCGGCGGCAGGCGGTTGGTCTTATAGTCGGCGATCAGCACCTGGTCCGGCAGAATGGCGATGCGATCGATGCGGCCGCTGACCACCCGGCCGGCGATCAGGGCGGTGATGGCCTGCTCGGCGCGGCTGCCGGGGCCGAACAGGGGCGCCAATTCCGGCGATTCCAGGATGGCGAGGACGGCATCGGTGATCCGCCCGGCTTCGGCCGGCAGAATGCGCGCGACATAGGCACAGGCGGCGGCGCGGCGCTCAACGGGCGGCAGTTCGGGCAGATATTGCAGCAGGCCGTGAATGAGGCTGCCGCGCTCGGCAGCGCCGACTATGCTGGGTTGCAGCGGCGAACGCGCGGCGGGCACGGCGCCGAGCAGCACGCCCTCGGGCCGACTGGGCGATAGCGGCTGCGGCACCGGCGGCTCTGGGGGCGGCGGTTTGGCGCGCCAATCCGGCGCGGCGCCCGCCCAGGCGGGCGGATTTGCGATCGGCGAAGCCGTGGCATGCTTTGAGCCATCCGGGATCGCATCCTGTGGACAACGCAGCAGCAACGCATTTCCCCACTCGTGCGCCACGGTGGTGGCGCCGACGGCCGTAAGGCCAGCTTCCGCCAGCGCATGCCAGCAGGAGGGCGCCAGGTTGCCGCGCGGCTGCCAGCCGCAAATCAGCAAGTGGTCGCGCGCGCGGGTCGCAGCGACGTAAAGCAGGCGGTTATGTTCGGCAGCCCGCTTTGCCGCCTCTTCCGCCACCAGGCGATCGACAAGCTGGCAACGAAATTCCTGCCGAGGCGCCCACAGGAACAGCTCCTTCCCATCCGCGCCGGTGGTCCAGTGGAGTCGTTCCTCTGCCGGCGGCAATTGGCAGGTGTCCGGCAGGACGACGACGGGCGCTTCCAGACCCTTGGCGCCATGCACAGTCATGATGCGCACGGTGTCACCAGCCGCTTCCGGTTCTCGTTTTATTTCGGCGCTGGCAAGCCGCAGCCAGTGCAGGAACCCTTGCAAGCTGGGCGGGTGCTGGCGGGCATAATCGAGGCTGGCGGCGAGCAATTCGTCCATTGGTTCGGCCGCTTCGGGGCCGAGCCGCGCCAGCAGCCGCGCCCGTCCACCGAGCGGCCCCAGCGCTTCAGACAGCAGCGCGAACGGCGTACAGAAATCGGCCCGTGCCAGCAGGGTTGCGAAGAACTGCGCCGCCGCCTGCCAATCCGGCTTTTCCTTGGCCCGTGCGCGCAGTGTTTCCCACAACGATCCGTTGCGTTCGGCTGCCAAACCCAGCAGGCTCTCGTCGGCGAGACCACCGAGCGGGCTGGTCAGCATTTCGGCAAACGAAAGATCGTCGCCGGGCAGCAGCAACGCTTCGCAAAGGGAAAGCAGGTCCTGCACCGCGGGCTGCTCGGTGAGCACCATCCGATCGAGGCCTGCCACCGGCACCCCGCGGTTCTTCAAGGCCCGCACGAGCGCGCGGTCGAAGCTGCCGCGGCGACGCACCAGAACCAGCATATCGCCAGGAGTGAGCTTCCGGCCCGCGCTTTCCAGCATAATTGTGCCGCCGGTTTGATCGCGTATCCAATCAGCCAACTGGTCCACCAGCCGATCCTGCGCGCTGAGACTGTTGCGATAGCGGTCCGGGATCGACCAGGGCTCAGGCGGTTCCGGGTCGGATCGCGGCGCCGGCGGCCACAGCGTCACCGATCCCGCCTGGCCGACGCGCTTGACGACGTGGCGCAGCGTGCCGGCCTCGGCAACGCCGCCGGCCGCCTGCGCCAATCCGAACACCGCATCGACGAACGCGAGCACCGGCTTGGTGGAGCGGAAGGAAACGTCCAGCACCGAATCGTGCCATTGCCGATCCGCACCGCGCACCTGCGCACGGTAGCGGTCCTGGTGGCGCGCAAATTCCGCCGGCGCCGCACCCTGAAATCCGTAAATCGATTGTTTGCGATCGCCAACGGCGAACACCGTGCGCGCGGTGTCGTCGCGGGCTCCCGTTCCGGAAAAAAAATCGTCGGTGAGCGCATCGGTCACCTGCCATTGGCTGGGCGAGGAATCCTGCACCTCGTCCAGCAGCAAATGATCGAGCCCGCCATCGAGCTTGTATTTCACCCAAGCGGCACCTGGTTCCTGCAGAACCGCATTGGTGTGCCGAATAAGGTCGTCGTAATCCACCTGGCCGGCGCGCGCCTTGCTCGCGTCGTACGCGGCGAGCACCGGCGCCGCCAGGCCAAGCAGCGCTATCGTTGCGTCAATCGCACGAAGGGCGCGGTGCTGATCGAGCACCAGGCCCACCCGTGCCTGCTCGGCGGCCACCGCGTCCTGGATGTCGGGGTAACGTTTCGCCAGCACCGGGTTGCAGAATTGGCTGAGTGCGCACGGCATGCCATCCTTGCGGAGCAGCGCGGCAAGCCATTGCTCCCAATGTTCGGCGCGCAGTTCCGGCGGCAAATTCAGCCAGCCAAGCAGCCGCCGCGCACGATCGGCCACACCAGGCGAGCCGTGCAGCTCGGCACGGCGCATGGCATCGCGCAAATTGGCCTCCGACGGCCAACTGACAGCGGCGGCGATGAGTGCGGCTTCATTCGCGGCGCTGACACCCGCTTCCCGACGCAGCGCGGCGCGCAATGCCGGCGCTGGCAGCGCGGCCAGATCATGCAATCGGTCGCGCTTGCGTTGGAGCCCGGCGGCCAGCGCGGCGAAGCCGTCCACGCTGATGAGCCCGGCGAGCGCCTCGAGGATTTCGGCCGCCGCGATGGGCAGAACCGTTTCGCGCGCCTGGTCCAGCGCCGCGCGGGCATCGCCTTCCTCGATCACGCGGAAATGCGGCGAAAGCTGCGCCTCCAGTGGGAAGCGGCGCAGCAGCGATTGGCAGAACGCGTGAATCGTGCCGATGCGCATGCCGCCGGGCAGATCCAGCACTTCCGCGAACAAGCCGCGGGCCCGGGCGCGCGTGGCTTCGTCAGGCGTCAAATGCAGGTCCTTCAGCCGCGTATCCAGCGACGCCGGCGCGGCGGTCGCGAGCCTGCCCAGTTCGCGATGTAGCCGGATCGCCATTTCCGCCGCGGCGGCCTTGGTGAAGGTGAGGCACAAAATGCGGTCCGGCGGCGCGCCCCTCAGCATCAGGCGCAGCAGCCTATCGATCAGCAGCGTGGTCTTGCCGGTCCCGGCATGCGCCGAGACGAAGGCGGACACCGCGGGGTTGGCCGCGAGCGACTGCTCGTGGGTCGCCAGCGCCGTCGGATCCGGCGCGGTCACAAGCCACCGCTCGATCGAGTTAAGCCATTGCTAAGATTTGCTAACGCTTGATTCACGGTTTGTCGGTGCATGCGCAATGAAGCGGTGTGATCGAGTGGGAAGATACCCATGCACCTGTCTCGTGTGCCAGACCCGGACCTGACTGTCGGCTTCTACGAGGCCGCCGTCGATCCCGCCCGCTGGGATGCCGCCTGGGCGGTGGTCTGCCGCGCCTTCAAGGCGCCAACCGGCATCCTCTATTACCAGCCGGAGCCGGAAGCGGCGCCGCGCGTATTGGCAAACGCCACTTTTGCCGGCCGCGCCGCATCGCGCGATGGCGTCTTGGGCGGCAACGTGGATTTGCGGCTGCAGGCGCTCGGTTCGCCATGCCAGCTGGCGGAGGCGGATGCCATTCATGCGCCATCCTTCGACCACGGGGACATGTACGCCGGTTTTGGCCGCCGCACCGCGTCGCCAATGGGGCACACGCTCAGCGCCGTGGTGCCGGTTTGCGGTGACGCCCGGGTCGCGCTCCGCCTGCAACGCCCCGCCGAAGCCGAGCCATTCGACGAGGATGAGCGCGCCACGCTGGATGGGCTGACGCGCCACATTGCCACCGCCGTTCGCCTGTCCGGTATGCTGGAGGCGGAGCGCATGAACAACGTCATTCGCGCCGCTGCGTTGGACAGGCTGCGGCACGGCGCGGTGATCGTTGAAGCTGATGGCGTCATTCAGTTCGCCAACGACTCGGCCTTGCAGTTGGCGGCAACCGGCGGATTGATGCTATCTGGCAACGGTCTGCTGACCTGCGAACACGCCGCCGAGGCGACACGCCTGGCGGCGATCATTCGCGGCGCGGCAATCGACGGTGTGAGCAAGTGCATGCGCATCAGCCGCGGTGGCAAGCGGGCGATGCTCGCCGCCATCGTGACACCGTTACGGCTCGATCATTCGGACGCGGCCGTCACCGCTCGTCGGTTCGCCCTGGTCTCCGTGCGCGACCTTGGCGATACCTGCGACGCGGCACAAACCGACCTGATGGAATTATTCGGCCTGTCGGCCGCGGAGGCGGCCATCCTGCCGCAATTGCTCGCCGGCGATAGCGCGACACTGATAGCGCAGAGCAGGGGCGTGCGCGTTGCCACGGTGCGCTCACAGGCCGCGAAAGTGCTGGCGAAATCCGGCGCGCCAAACCTGCGCGCTTTGGCATCGATGATGGCGGCGCTCGCTTAGTCTTGCGATTACCCGCGGTGAAGGACTAATAGGGAAGACCTTTCGCGCGCCAAGAAAGCAGTTCTTTTTTTAAAAAAGAACCAAAAAACTTTTATCCGTTGCGGGTAGCACAGAGTCCGCCGATTTGGACTGGCTGTTGGACGCAACTGATAAAAGTCTTTTGCTTCTTTTCTTCAGAAAAGAAGTCCGTTCTCGTCTGTTCTCCTTTCGGCCCTACCTGGGCAGTTACCTTTTTTGGAAAAAAAGAAAAACTCTTATCTGTTACGGACTCCACTGATTCGACCTATCTGGGGACGCTGCTGCGAACCAATGTCAAAAGTTTTTTGTTTCTTTTTTTCAAAAAAGAAATACTTCTTTGCTTCGCCCGTGCGTCAATCCCCGCCCGGATTTGTATTCGTCTTCCGAAACGTATTCGTCGCCCCGGGAAACCGCCGCGCCCGCACGTCCGCCGCGTATTCCGCCGCCGCGCGCGATATTTCCGGTGCCAGCTCCGCGTAACGCTTCACGAACCTCGGCACGAAATCGTTAAACGTCCCCAGCACATCATCGATCACCAGCACCTGTCCGTCACATTCCGCTGACGCACCAATACCGATCGTAGGGATTTCGACATGGCGCGTGATTGCCGCTGCCACCGGTTCCAGCGTGCCTTCCACCACAACGGCAAACGCCCCGGCCGCGCTGACCGCCTCTGCGTCCTCCGTCACCTTCGAGGCTTCGGAATTCGTGCGTCCGGTGGCGCGAAATCCGCCGGCAACGTTTACCGATTGCGGCATCAAGCCGACATGGCCGCATACCGGCACACCGCGCTGCGTAAGGAAACGTATGGTCTCCGCCATTTCGACCCCGCCCTCGAGCTTCACCGCCTGCGCCCCGGTTTCCGCGAGAATGCGAGCCGCATTGCGAAACGCCTGGGTCGGCGAGGCCTGGTAACTCCCGAACGGCATATCCACGACGACGCAGGCATGTTTCGCGCCGCGCACCACCGCCGCGCCGTGCGCAATCATGGTGTCCACCGTTACGCCGAGCGTGCTTGGCAAACCGTACAGCACCATGCCGAGCGAATCGCCCACCAGCAGAACATCACAATGGGGATCGAGCAATTTCGCGATCGGCGTGGTGTAGGCGGTGAGCCAGACCTGTGGCGTGCCCTTCATGCGGCGCAGATCCGGTATCGTCACCGGCTTCCCCTCACCCAGCACGCTCATGGCGCTACGCCGTGGCGCAGCGCCCGCAACCCGATATCGGTCCGAAACATCTTGCCGCTCCAATCCACCTTGTCGATCGCGGCGTAAGCACAGGCCCGCGCGGCGCGCACATCCGGCCCGGTCGCGCACACGGTCAGCACGCGTCCGCCATTGGCAACCACCTTTCCATCCCGCAGGTCCGTGCCGGCGTGGAAGATCGCCACATGGGGTATGGCGGCCGCGCGATCCAGACCACCGATCACCTCGCCCTTCGCATAGACGCCGGGATATCCCGGTGCGGCGAGCACCACGCTCACCGTCGCGATATCGGCTTGCTCAATGGAAAAATGCTTCAATTCGCCGTCGCAGGCCGCCAGCAGCGCCGCGAGAAGGTCGGTGCGCAGCCGGGGCAGCAATGTCTGCGCCTCGGGGTCGCCGAAGCGCACATTATATTCAATCAGCCTTGGCCCATCCGGCGTGAGCATCAGGCCGGCAAACAGAATGCCGCGGAACGGCGTGCCCCGCCGTGCCAGTTCCTGCAAGGCGGGCCGGATAAAGATATCCATGGCTTGGGCCTGCGCCGCCGGGGCAAATCCGGGCGGCGGCGAAACCGCGCCCATCCCCCCGGTGTTCGGCCCGGTGTCGCCATCGCCGGCGCGTTTATGATCCTGCGCCGCGCCGATCAGCACCGCATCGGTGCCGTCACACAGCGCGAACAGCGACACTTCGTCGCCGCTCAGGCATTCCTCAATGACCACGCTGGCGCCGGCCTCGCCCAGCGCCCGCTCGCACATGATTGCGCGTATCGCATCGCTCGCCTCCGCCTCGGTCGCCGCGACCACCACGCCCTTGCCGGCCGCCAGGCCATCTGCCTTCACCACGATCGGTGCGCCGCGCCGCGCGACGAA
>DATJOH010000282.1:0-2113 GCA_035507235.1 Acetobacteraceae bacterium | reverse complement strand
GCTGGGTGCCGCCGACCTGCTCCGCCGCGCCATGGGCAAGAAGATCCGTGCGGAAATGGAAGCCCAGCGCGAGATTTTCGTCCGCGGCGCGACCGAGCGCGGCATCACCGACGAGAAAGCCACCGAAGTCTTCGACCTGATGGCAAAATTCGCCGACTACGGCTTCAACAAGTCGCACGCCGCGGCCTATGCGTTGGTCGCCTACCAGACGGCGTGGATGAAGGCGAACCATCCGGAGGTGTTCATCGCCGCCTGCATGAGCCTGGCGCTGGGCAACACCGACCGTCTCGCGGCGCTGAAGCAGGAAGCGGAGCGCGCCAGCATCCGCATCCTGCCGCCCGACATCAATCGTTCCGGTGCCGATTTCTCGGTGGAGCGCGGCGAAACCGGCAAGCTGGCGATCCGCTATGCGTTGGCGGCGATCAAGAAGGTGGGGCTGGCGGCGATGCAGGCGGTGGTGGCGGCGCGCGGCGATCGCCCATTCGCCGGCCTGGCCGAGTTCGCTTCCCGCGTCGATCCGCGCCAGCTCAACCGCATGCAGATCGAGCATCTGGTGAAAGCCGGCGCCTTCGATTCAATGGACAGCAACCGCGCGCGCCTGTTTGCCGCGGCCGAAACCATCCTGCGCCGGGCCGTGGCGGAAGCCGAGGAACGCGACAGCGGCCAGATCGGCTTGTTCGGCGGCGGCGCCAGCCAGCCCGAGCCATTGCGGCTGCCGTCGATGCCAGACTGGCCGCAACTTGAGCGCCTCGCCTTCGAGGCCGAGGCGATCGGCTTCCACCTCACCGCGCATCCGCTGGATGCCTATGCGCAGGCGTTGCGGCGGCTCGGCGTGATCCCGTGCGCACAGGTCGAAGCGCGCGCCCAGGCCGGCGCCGCGCGCGTCAGGCTCGCGGGCAATGTGGTGGCGATCAAGGAACGCATTACCCGCACCGGCAGCCGCATGGCCTGGGTGCGCCTGTCCGACGCGTCCGGTTCCTGCGAAGTCACCTTGTTTTCCGAAGTGCTGGCGCGGGCGCGCGAGTTGGTGGCGGACGGCACCAACCTGCTGGTCACCGCCGACCTGCGCCAGGAAGGCGAGGCGCTGCGTGTCACCGCCCAGGATGTCGTGCTGCTGGATCAGGCCGCGGCAACGGCCGGCGCCGCCATGAAGATATGGCTGCGCGAGACCGCCGCGGTGCCCCACATCCGCGACCTGCTGGGCACGGCCGGCAGCGGCAAGGGGCGGGTCGTGCTGGTGCCGAAGCTCGGCGCGCAGCAAAGCGTGGAGATTGCGCTGCCCGGCGGCTTCAACGTCACGCCACGGCTGGCGCAGGCGCTGAAGCTGCTGCCGGGGGTGGATCAGGTGGAGGAAGTCTGAACCGGCGGGCTGCGATGGGTCGGCAGGCGGGCGGCGGCGCGCCTCAGTCCTCGTCCAGCGCGCAATGGCCGACCAGGACGGCGAGCGGCACCGAGGCAAAGGTCCAGGCGGTCAGAAAGTCGAGCAATTCCCGGATGGCGTGGGGCGTCAGCATGCCTGCGCCGCACCCGATCATGACGATCATCGCCGGCAGGCAAAACAGGAGCACTTTTTCCAGGCGATCTTCGACGGGAACCATCTCCGTCAACTCCGGGCCCGACATGTTCGAAGATGACTGCAAGCAGAAACCGTGCCAAGCAGGAAAATTGAAATAAATCAGTCATTTATCCAAACAACTGGTGGCGCCACAACGCCAAGTTGTCAAATTTCCCGACGCCGTTACCGTCCGCCGGCACAGCGGCGCGCTTCGTAGCGCGGATCCCGGGGCACGTGGCGCTCGCCGGCCTGGCGGGTCCGGTGGCCGGCTACAGGAACGGCTTGCCACGCCGCACGGGTCACGGCAGAGATGCTGCCACAGGTTGGCTGATCCGAAGGGAGACGATCACGATGCGACGCCTGCTCGCCGCCGCGATGCTGGTGGCTGTCACCGCCCTGGCGATGGGCAGTGCCGCCGCGCAAACCCTCCGCATCGCGCTGCGCGAGGACGCCGATTTGCTCGATCCGACGCTCGCGCGCACCTATGTCGGCCGCATCGTGTTCGCCGGCCTGTGCGACAAGTTGTTCGATATCAATGAGAAGCTGCAGGTCGTGCCG
>DATJOH010000281.1:0-8108 GCA_035507235.1 Acetobacteraceae bacterium | reverse complement strand
CTATTATCTCGTTACAGCCTCAGATATTCTTGTCGTTCGCGTGCTGCACGGCGCACGCGATCTGGATGCGGTCTCCGAGGCGGGCGGATTCGGCGCGTGACGCGCGGCGTGCGTTCGTGTTGCGCTGCGCATTTCAGCGTTATTTGTTTGTGGCCGGGCCTGGATTGCTTCGCCTTCGGCTCGCAATGACGATGTGAGATCAGGCGCGTCGGACGCAAACAGATAAAAGTCTTTTGGTTCTTTTCTTCAGAAAAGAACAGCTCTTTTAATGTTCCAGGGGCCAGAGCCAGGCGGCGCCGCGGACGCCGCTGCTGTCGCCGTGGTGGTTGCGCAGGATGGGGGTGATGGCGCGTTCGGCGATGACGCGGCCGGTGAGACGGCGGGGAATTTCGGTGTAGAGATGGGGCATGTTGGAAAGGCCGCCGCCTATTACGATGGCGTCGGGGTCTAGGAGGTTTATGACGACGGCGAGACCGCGGGCGAGGCGGTCGGCGTGCAGGGCGAGGGCGGCGGTGGCGGTTGGGTCGCCGGCGGCGGCGCGGGACGGCAAGGTGGTGGCGTCGTGGCAGTTGGGGCCGTCGCAGGCGGCGGCGAGGGAGGGGCCGGAGACGTAACGTTCTATGCAGCCGCGGTTGCCGCAGAAACATTCCGGGTAAGGAAGGTCCTGCTCGGTGGGCCAGGGCAAGGGGGTGTGGCCCCATTCGCCGGCGATGCGGTGCAGGCCGGGGAGGATGGCGCCGTTGACGGCGATGCCGCCGCCGCAGCCGGTGCCGAGGATAACACCGAAGACGACATGTTTGCCGGCGGCGGCGCCGTCGCTGGCTTCGGAGAGGGCGAAGCAGTTGGCGTCGTTTTCGACGCGCACCGGGCGGTGGAGGGCTTGTTGCAGGTCCTGGTCGAAGGGGTGGTGGTTCATCCAGATTGAGTTGGCGTTGTGGACGCAGCCGGTGAAGGGGCTGATGGCGCCGGGGATGCCGACGCCGACGGTGCAGTGTTGGTTCAGTTGGGTTTCGGTTTCGGTGACCAGTTGCACGACCGTTGCGATGGCGGCGTCGTAGGTGCGCGGGTTCATGACGCGGCGGCGCAGCGCGGTGGTGCCGTCGGGGGCGAGGGCGATGATTTCGATTTTGGTGCCGCCGAAATCGATGCCGATGCGATAGGTCATGATTCTTCTTTTTCTGAAGAAAAAGAAGCAAAAAGACTTTTATCTGTTGGGATCCGCGGCGCCGCCACGTGCGTGCCCGCAAGCCAAACAGACAAAAGTTTTTTGGTTCTTTTTTTCAAAAAAGAACTCTTCCTTCTTAACTTGGCGGATCGAGATACAAAGGGCTTTGCAGATAGCGTCGCAGCCAGAAGCGGGCCAGCACGCCGACGGTGGCGGCGACGGGGACGGCCAGCATGATGCCGACGAAGCCGAAGGCGGCGCCGCCGGCGAAGAGGGCGAAAATCACCCAGGCGGCGGGGAGTTCGACGCGATCGCCGAGGAAGCGGGGGTAGATGACGTAGCCTTCCAGCATTTGGCCCATGAAGAAGACGGCGAGGACGCGCAGCACACCGTTCCAGGTGGGGAATTGCGCGAAGGCGAGGCCGACGGCGGTGACGAGGCCGGTGATGGAGCCGACATAGGGGATGAAGCTCAGGATGCCGGCGGCCATGCCGACGACGAGGCCGAGGTCGAGGCCAACGAGCGATAATGCCACCGCGTAATAAAGCGCCAGGATCAGGCAGCAGGTGGCCTGGCCGCGGACCCAGGCGGAGAGGATGCGGTCCACTTCGCGGGCCTGGGCGCGGATGACGTCCTGGTAGCGGCGGGGCATCCAGCCGTCGACGCGGCCGACGACGATTGGCCAGTCGCGCAGGATGTAGAAGGCGACGACGGGGGTGACGATCATCAGGCTGAACAGGTTGAAGACGGCGAAGCCGCCGCCGACGAGGCGGGTGGCGGCGCCGGCGATGAAGCTGAGCATGGCGCCGGCCTGGCTGCTGACGAGGTCGGAGAGTTTGGTGTCGATGACGCCGGGGCCGACATGTTCCTGGAGTTGCGTGATCGATTTGGCGGCGAAGGCGGAGAGGCCGCGCACGTAGTCCGGGACGCGGCCGAGGAGGAGGCCGATCTGGTTCAGGACGAGCGGGTAGAGGAGGAGGACGAAGAGCAGGACGACGAGGAGCAGGGCGATGATGAGCAGGAGGGCGGCGGCGCCGCGGGGCATGCGGGCGCGGACGAGCCGGGTGCAGAACGGGTCGAGCACGTAGGCGATGCCGGCGGCGGCGACGAAGGGGAGGAGGATGCTGGCGAAGAGGTTGAGGGCCAGGAGGATGACCAGCACCACGGCGGCGAGGAGGGCCAGGCGCTGGGCGCGGGTGGCGTGGGCGACCACGGCGGTGACCGGGCCGCCCGGGGATTGGGCGATGAGGCGGTCCTGTGGCGGCGGCTCGGCGTTCATGCGGGGCGCACGGTTTGTTTCACGTAGGCGGCGAAGCTGGCGGCAGTGCTGATGGCGACCAGCCAGACGGCGGCTTCGCGCAGGATCGGCGCGGCGATGTGGGCGGCGTCGAGGCCGAGGACGAGGCCGACCAGGCCGACCTGCAGGCCCGTGTTCACTTTGGAGATGGGCAGCGGTTTTATGGGCACGTGATGGTCATACAGCCACAGCAACAGCAGGCCCCCCACGATCATCACGTCCCGGAACACGACCAGGATGGCCAGCCATACCGGCAAGTGGCCGACCGCCGCCAGGGTGACATACATGCCGACCATGAGGGCTTTGTCGGCGAGGGGATCGAGGGCGGCGCCGAGCGCGGTGCCGCCCTGGCGGCGGGCGAGCCAGCCATCGATGGCGTCGGAGATGCCGGCGGCGGCGAAGACGCCGAAGGCGGCGCCCCAGGCGGCTTGCAGGACCAGGTAGATGGCGGCGGGGACGGCGCAGAGGCGGGCGAAGCTGATGGCGTTGGGGAGCGTCAGCAGGGCGTTCGGCGCGGTTTGGCTTCCTGGTGGCGGCGTTTGAACCATGGGGCACTCTAGCCTATCGGTGCGGCGAAAGCGGAGCCTTCTGACAGGATGACGAGCTACAAGGAGTCGGGCGTCGATATTGAAGCCGGCGATGCGCTTGTTGAGCGGATCAAGCCGGCGGCGGCGGCGACCGGGCGGGCCGGGGTGATGGGTGGACTCGGCGGGTTTGGGGCGCTGTTCGATCTGCAGGCGGCGGGGTTTCGCGACCCTGTTCTGGTCAGTTCGACGGATGGGGTGGGAACGAAGCTGCTGGTCGCGATCGAAACGGGATTGCACGATACCGTGGGTATCGATCTGGTGGCGATGTGCGTGAATGACCTGGTGGTGCAGGGCGCGGAGCCGCTGTTTTTCCTGGATTATTTCGCGACCGGAAGGCTGGCGGTGGCGGATGCGGCTCGGATTGTCGGTGGGATCGCGGAAGGCTGCCGGCTTTGCGGGTGCGCGCTGGTGGGCGGCGAGACGGCGGAAATGCCGGGGATGTACGCGGCGGGTCATTACGATCTGGCGGGGTTCGCGGTGGGGGCGGCGGAGCGCGGGGCGCTGCTGCCGGCGGCGGTGCGGGCGGGCGATGCGCTAATCGGGCTCTCGAGCAGTGGCGTGCATAGCAACGGATTTTCGCTTGTGCGGCGCGTGGTGGCGGATGCCGGGCTTGAGTGGAACGATGCGGCGCCGTTCGCGGCCGGGGCGACGCTGGGGGCCGCGCTGATGACGCCAACGCGGCTTTATGTGCGGCAGGTGCTGGCGCTGCATCGCGCCGGGCTGCTGCATGCGGCGGCGCACATTACGGGCGGCGGGCTGCCGGGCAATTTGCCGCGGGTGCTGCCGGCGGGGCTCGATGCGGTGATCGATACGGCGTGGAGGATGCCGGCGGTGTTTTCGTGGTTGGCGCGGGCCGGTGGGATCGCGGCGGACGAGATGCTCAGCGTGTTTAATTGCGGTATCGGCATGGTGCTGGTGGTGGCGGATGCGGCGGCTTCCATGTCGGCGCTAGCGGCGGCGGGGGAGACGGGGGTCGTGCTCGGCCATGTTGCGGCGGGCGCCGGCGGGGAAGCAGCGGTTCGGTTTGCGGCGATGCCGGAATTCGGGGTGTGACGCAGCTTGTGCGGACCGCGGTGCTGATCAGCGGGCGCGGGAGCAACATGGTGTCGCTGCTGAACGCCGCCGCCGATCCGGGGTATCCGGCGGAGATTGCGCTGGTGCTGTCGAACGATCCGGACGCCGCCGGGCTGGGGCGGGCGGCGGCGGCGGGCGTGGCAACGGTGGCGGTGCCGCATCTTCCGTTCGGGCGCGACCGGGCGGCGCATGAGGCGGCGATACAGGCTGAACTGACGGCGCGCGGCGTCCAGCTTGTGTGCCTGGCGGGATATATGCGGCTGCTGACGCCGTTCCTGGTGGGCGCGTGGGCGGGCCGGATGCTGAACATCCATCCCAGCCTGCTGCCGGCGTTTCCGGGGCTGCACACGCACGCGCGGGCGCTGGCGGCCGGCGCAAAAATCCATGGCTGCACGGTGCATCTGGTGACCGAAGCGATGGACGCGGGGCCGATCCTGGCGCAGGCGGCGGTGCCGGTGCTGCCTGACGACACCGAGGATAAGCTGGCAGCGCGGGTGCTGGCGCAGGAGCATGTGCTGTATCCGCTCGCACTCGCGGCGGCCGCGGGCGGGGCTGCGCGGTTCGCGGCGGCGGGCGCGGCGCTGATCAATCCCTTGCCCCTTGCCGGTCGCGCCCCCGTTTCATAAGAACCGGCCGACACGCATTGCTGGCGGGACCGACATGGCCGAGACGAACTTCACCCAGACCAACGCGCCGATCACCGAGGACGGCTTCCTGGCCGACCGGATGAGTTTTTGGGGCCGCGTTACCGGCGCCACGGTGAAGGTCGGCGCCAGCATCATCTTTTTCTGCGCCTGGCTGTGGTGGTGCACGTTCTACGGCTTCGGGTTTTTTCACGCCCTGATATTGCCGGTGGTGGTGGCCGCGATTTTCGTTTTTCTTTGAGGATGAAGGCCGGGGGAGCCTTGCTCCCCTGGGTCCGCGGGTGCGCCGGGGGCGGGCGCCGGCATTGACGGTGCATCTGATCAAACTGGCGGTTGGCGCCAAAACGATTGCCGACGTGCAGGCGTGGCAAAAGGCGCGCGCCAAATCGCATCCGCCGCTGCGGCATCGCACGCGCAATTTTCCCAAGCGGGCGCCGGAGATCCTCGAGGGCGGTTCGATCTACTGGGTGGTCGCCGGGGTGCTTTCGCTACGGCAGCGGATCGTGGACATCCGGGAAGCCCAGCAAAGCGACGGCACAGCCTGCACGGACCTGGTGCTGCACGCGAAACTGGTGCCGGTGCAACCACGCCTCGTGCGGCCGTTCCAGGGGTGGCGCTACCTGCAAACCGCGGACGCGCCGGGTGATATCAGCGACGCGCCCGGCTCGGGTTCCGACCTGCCGGAATATCTGCGGCGCGAACTGGCGGCGCTTGCGCTGATTTAGCCTGAAGCGAGATTAAGGAAGATTCTTCTTTTTCTGAAGAAAAAGAAGCAAAAAGACTTTTTCTTGTTGGCTGCCGCGCGTCAGGCATATACGCAATCGACCCAGTTCTGCGCGGATTTCTTCGGCCGCTTGTAGTGCGTGACCGGTTGTCGCGGCGGCAGATCGAACGCGACCGGGCGCAAATCCTTGTACGGTATCTGGCGCAGCAAATGGCTGATGCAGTTGAGGCGCGCCTTTTTCTTTTTGTCGGCATCGACGATGTTCCACGGCGACAGGCGCGTGTCCGTGTATTCCAGCATCGTATCCTTTGCCTTCGAATACTCCACCCATTTCTCGCGTGACTGCAAATCCATCGGCGATAGCTTCCAGCGCTTGATGGGATTGCGCATGCGTTCCAGAAAACGCTTCTCCTGCTCCTCGTCGCTTACCGAAAACCAGTATTTTATCAGGATAGTGCCGGATCTTATCAGCATCTCCTCGAACAAAGGGCAGGCGCGCAGAAATTCCCGGTACTCTGCTTCGGTGCAGAAGCCCATGACGTGTTCAACGCCGGCGCGGTTGTACCAGGAGCGGTCGAACAGCACCATTTCGCCGCACGCGGGAAGCTGCGCCACGTAACGCTGGAAATACCATTGGCCGCGCTCACGTTCGGTGGGCGTTCCGAGCGCCACGACGCGGCAAATGCGCGGATTGAGGGCTTCCGTAATGCGCTTGATCACGCCGCCCTTGCCGGCGGCGTCGCGCCCCTCGAACAGCACCGCGACCTTCAGGCCCTTCATGCGCACCCATTCCTGCAGCTTGATCAGCTCGAATTGCAGCCCCACCAGCGCATCGACATAGCTGTAGTCGGTGATTGGCCCGGTTGGCGGCAGCGCGTCCCCGAGTATGTGCCAGCGTCCCTCGATCTGCTCGTTCTCCTCCACGCGACCGCGGAGTTCGCCGCCGGTGAGCGGCGCCAGGCTGCGGGCCTTGTGCTTGTTCGACATCGGAGACCTCCAACGCACGGCTGCCCCGATCGGATAGGCGCGCCGGGGTAACCAAGTCGTAAGCGATAGCGATGTCTCCCGGAATGCGACTTGTGTGGCTTGAGTTGGGCGCGGCAAGGCCGTAGCGTTTGGGGTCGCGGGAACCGCGCGGGTGGCGGAACGGCATGGCGGGCGAAAAATCGATCCAGACCGGGGTGCTGCGCGGCCTTGCGCGGCGGTGCCCGAATTGCGGCAAGGGACGGCTGCTGCGCGGCTATCTGACCGTGCGGTCGCCGTGCGAGGTGTGCGGCAATGATAACGCCAACTACCCTTCGGACGATTTGCCGCCCTATCTGACGGTGTTCCTGGCCGGGCATGTGCTGATCGGGCTCATCGTGTGGACGGATAGCGCCTACGGGCCGCCCTTGTGGCTGGAGACGGCGATCTACCTGCCGCTGACAGCCGTACTGTGCCTGGCACTGCTGCCGTTCCTGAAAGGCGCCACGATCGGCATTTGCTGGGCAACCGACGTGACGCGGCAAAGCAGCGCGACATGAGCCCCGATTCCGTCGAACTGGCGTTGCGGGAATACAAGGAGGTGAACGCGCATCTGCGCGCCAATACCGCGCAGTTCGTAAACTGGTTCAGCTTCTTCCTGATTTCCAATTTCGCCGCCGCAATCCTCTATTTGGCGTACGGCGCGCCGCGGCAAGGCTGGCGTGGCGTGGCGCTGAATTACGGCGTTCCGGTGGCGGTGCTGCTGCTGCATTTCCTCGCCTTCCTCGGCATCATCGTATTCCGCCGCTATATCGGCGCCGCGGACCGGAAACTGGCGGAACTGGTGGCGGAACTGGGCGAAACGCGCGGGTCGCCGGTGCCGCTGCGGTTTTCCCGCTGGATGACGCATCTGATGGCGGCGGGGTTTGTCATTTCGTATTTCGCGTGGTTCACGCTGCTGTTCGTGCGGTGAGGGCGCCAGCGTAGGGGTAAGCCGGCGTAGGGATAAGAAAGGAGAAGGAAGGATTCTTCTTTTTTGAAAAAAAGAAGCAAAAAACTTTTGTCTGTTTTGCGCCTATCGGCGCTTAAAGGATACCGCGCCGCGACGCGCCTCTTACTACTCTTCTTCAGCGCCGCTAGGCTCAACATAATTTTTTGTTTCTTTTTTTCAAAAAAGAAGTGCTTTCTTGCTTCGCCTACCCCAGGCGGCGATGACCGTTCCGACATGAAACGTTCACGCGACGGGCAGATCGCCGCGCGCAGAATGGGGACGGCCTATCGATAGGATGATTGCCATGCGCCTTGTTCTCGCCGGCTGCCTGATTGCGACCGCCCTGCCCGCTTCGGCGGCCGATCTTGCGTTGCATCGCGTCATGCTGAGTGCCGCCGGGGTGGGGTATTTCGAATTTTCCGGGCAGGTGGACGGCAACCAGACGCTTGGGCTGGATGTGCCGCTCAGTCAGGTGGACGACGTGCTGATGTCGCTTGCGGTGTTCGACGACCATGGCGGCGTCGGCAGCATCGAACTGCCGGGCAAGAACGATACGAATGCCGCGTTCTCCAGCGTTCCCTTTTCCCTCGATACGCTCAATTCGCCGGCCGATCTCCTGACCAGCCTGCGCGGCGAGGAAGTGGATGTTTCCGGACCCGCTTC
>DATJOH010000280.1:0-6069 GCA_035507235.1 Acetobacteraceae bacterium | reverse complement strand
GCGCAGCCCGCCTCTGCGAGGTCGCCCACCAGGCGCGGCAACAGCGTCGTGGCGACGGCGGCATCCAGCAGCAGCGTTTCGGTGGCGCCGCAAATGCCTGGGCGGCGCAGTTTGGCATTGTGCAGCACGCGTAGGGCCATGTCCGGATCGGCGGCGGCGTGGATGTAGGTGTGGCAGAGCCCGGCGGCGTGCGCGAGCACCGGCACGCGCGCCTCCGCCTGCACGCGCTCCACCAGCGAACGTCCGCCGCGCGGAATGATCAGGTCGATCAGGCCGGCGGCGCCCAACATGGCGGCAACGAAGGCACGGTCGGCGGTCGGTGCATTCTGCACCGTGGCGGCGGGCAGGCCGGCGGCGGCGAGGCCGGCCACGATGGCGGCGTTGATGGCGCGCGCGGAATGAAAACTCTCGCTGCCGCCGCGCAGGATAACGGCGTTGCCGCTCTTGAGGCAGATGCCGGCGGCGTCCGCGCCGACATTGGGGCGTGATTCGTAGATCATGCCGATGACGCCGATCGGGCACGGCACCCGGCGAATTTTGAGGCCATTCGGCCTGGTCCATTCCTCGGCGCGGCCAGCGAGCGGATCGGGCATCGCCGCGATGTCGTCGAGACCCTGCGCCATCGCGGCGATGCGTGCGGCATTCAAAACGAGCCGGTCACGGAATGCGCTACTGCCGCTGAACGCGGCCACATCGCGGTCGTTGGCTTCCTGGATCGGTGCCGCGTGGTCGCGCAGCGCGGCGGCGGCGGCGCGCAGGCCGGCATCGCGCGTGGCGGCGGGCAGACGGGCAAGCGCGCGGGAGGCCTCGCGGGCGGCAAGCGCCGCATCGCGAAGGGCGATATCGGGGGCGGTGGTGAGCGTATCCATGGCGCCGGCAAGATTATAGGGTCCGAAGCAGCTTGTCAGTTTCCAGTTGCCACATGTCTGGAATCGGCGTGCGGCGCCGGGCGGTGTTGCTCGGCGCCGCCGCGGCCGCCGTCGCGCCTGGCGCGGGATGGCTCGATGCGCTCGCGGCGCGCGCCCGTTCGGGGTTGCTCCTGAGCTACGAAGGGCTGCTGGATACGCCGTTCGATCGGGCCCACGCGAACTGTGCCTATGTCTACGACAATGCGGCGGTGGGGGTGGCGCTGCTGGCCGGCGGCCGGATTGCGGCGGCGCGGGTGGTGGGTGACGCGCTGGTGGCGGCGCAAACGCGCGACCGGTTCTGGCACGATGGCCGCTTCCGCAACGCCTACGCAGCCGGCAAAGTGCCGCCAACGGGGACGTACCCCCTACCCGGCTGGTGGGACAAGACGGCCGGGCATTGGGTGGAAGACAGCTACCAGGTCGGCACCGCCACCGGGGTGGTAGCCTGGGCGATGATCTTTCTCGCCCGCCTCGGCGCCGCGACGGGTGATCCACGCTACCACGACGCGGCGGGGCGGGCCGGCGATTGGGTGGAGCACAATGTGCGCGCGGCGCGCGGCTATGCGGGCGGCTTCACCAGCTGGGAGCCGGCGCCGGCGCGGCTCACCTGGGTCAGCACGGAACAGAATCTGGATCTCGCGGCCGCCTTTACGGCGCTTGGCCGCGCCGACGCGGCGCGGCATGCGCGGGATTTCGTCGCCGCGATGTGGAACGCGCAGGAGGGCCGGTTTTTTCTCGGCCTCGCCCCCGACGGCGGCCTTAATCGCGGCGCCGCCGCGGATGCCAATCTGTGGCCACCGCTGCTGGCCGGCGCGCCAGCGGACTGGGGGCGGGCGCTGGACTGGGTGCTGGCGCGCCAGGGCGTGCCGACGGCAAACCCGGCCGGCATAGATTTCAACGACGACCGCGACGGCATCTGGCTCGAAGGCACCGCCTACGTCGCCCTGCTGGCGCGGCTCCGCGGTCGCCCGGCGCTGGCCGCCCGGATGATGGATACGCTACGGCAACAGACAGCGCCCTGCGGCCTGCCATGGGCGGCAAGCGTCCCACGCCTGACGACGGGGCTGGCGATCGTTGCGGGGCCGGTGGCGGATTTCTACTACTATCGTCGACCCGCGATTGCCCCGGCCGCCTGGGCGGCGCTGGCGGAGGCTGGGGCTAATCCTTTTGTGGCGTAAAGGAAGAAAGGGTTCTTTTTTGAAAAAAAGAACCAAAAAAACTTTTTTCTGTTCGATCCCCGCCTAGGGCGATGCCGCTTGCGTCAAAAAAGGAATTCTTCGCGGTGCGCGCGCACGAGAAATCCGTGGCGCCTCTGACATAAATCAACGTGCCCACAGCGCGTCAGCATGTATCGGCATTATCACTGCAAACAGGCGCCGGCACTCTGTACCGAATGTATAATGGAATATTAATGAAACGCCCTGATCCACGGCTCGGCTGCGGGGAAGCCGCTGAGATTCGTGACGCGTTCGCCGCGTTGCTCGCAGCCGCCGACAAGGCATGGGCCGCCGGCGACCGCGAAGCAGCATTGGAGGCGATCAGGGCGCTGTTCGATTTCATCGACGAATATGGCGTGGCGCCAGCGAGCGACTGGCAAAACAAGCCGTGCGACCACTAAGTGCTAAATGCGAAGCGTACGACTTATGATCGATCCAACTTGAAGCCCACCCGCAGCACCACCTGGAATTGCGTCACCTTGCCCTCGCCGATGCCGCCGCGCATCTCCTTCACTTCGAACCATTCCAGGCCGTGCAGCGTGCGGCTGGCCTCGGCAATGGCGCCGCGAATCGCGTCGTCCACGGATTCGGTCGAAGTGCCGACCAGATCGATTATCTTGTGCACGGCACCCATGAACGTCTCCCGCCAGATTTTCCGGTAACTGCATCACCGAAGCCATAAGCCGTCAAACGGTCGGCGGGTTCGCCCAGCGCAGCAAACTTCTGCGCGGCAAACTTCTACTTTGGTGCCGCGCAGGCCTTGTGGCGCGGACAGCCAACCAGATGGTCGTTCACCATGCCGGTCGCCTGCATGAAGGCATACACGATTACTGGCCCCACGAACCGGAATCCCATGGCCCGCAACGCCTTCGACATTTCCTCGGAAACCGGCGTGGAACTCGGCACATCGGTGATGGCGCGGAAGCGGTTCACCCGCGGCTTGCCGCCCGCGATGCCCCACAGCAGCGCGGAAAAATCCTCGCCACGCTCGCGCATTTCGCAATAAATCCGCGCGCCGCCGATGGCGGCGGCAATCTTCGCCCGGCTGCGCACAATGCCGGCATCCGCGAGCAGGCGCGCCACATCGGCCTCGCCATAGCGCGCGACGCGCGCCGGATCGAAATTATGGAAGGCGGCGCGGAAGGCGGCGCGCTTGCGCAGGATCGTGATCCAGGCGAGCCCGGCCTGAAACCCGTCCAGCACAAGCTTTTCCCAGAGAGCGCGCGGATCATGCTCCGGCACACCCCACTCCGTGTCGTGATAGGCCTCGTAGAGCGGATCTCCCTCCGCCCACGGGCAACGAACCTTCAACGGAGGGCCTTCAAAGGGGGCCCTTCAAAGGGGCCCTTCACCAGGGCGGTCCCGCCAGAAACGCTACGGCACCACCGTCTGTGCCGCCGCGGTGGCAACACCGTGCGGCGGACGCGCCGCCATCAGGCTCAGCGCCGCCGTCAATCCGATCAGCCAGTATTTCATCCGATCCCCGCTGCGGCTTCCCCTGCCGCCAGCAGATTGTCGCAAGCCCCATGCCATGCAACCGCGGTAACACTTCGACCCGTTTCAAGCTGTCCGCTGATCAGGCATTGGCAACCGGCTGCTGCCCTGCCTGGGCGCGGCGGGCCTGCCAAAGGCCGACAAAATCGATCGGCTGCAGCAGCACCGGCGGAAAACCGCCCTCGCGCGTAACATCGCTCAGCACATTGCGCGCGAACGGAAACAGCAGCCGCGGACATTCGATCAGCAGCAGCGGTTCCACCGCCTCCGGCGGCACATTGTTCAGGGTGAACACGCCGGCATATTGCAGCTCCGCGATGAACACCGCGCGCCCCTCCTGGGCCTGGCCGTTGCCGCCGCCCTGGGCAGGCTCGCGCGCATCCGCCTTCACCGAAAGCACCACTTCGTACACGTTCTGGCCTTCCTGGATGGTGCGCGCCTGCACGTCCAGGTTGATCGAAACCGCCGGCTGGGAGCGCAGCGTCGCATAAATGTCCGGCGCATGCGGCACCTCGAAGGACAGATCCTTGATGTACTGCACGTTCACCATCAGCGGCGGCATCTGCTGCCCCTGCGGCTGACCTGGCGGCGCGGACTGAATGTCGGACATGAAGCACTCCTGAGCGTTGGCGCGGCGCCTAGCACGGGGTCAGTCATCAGTCATCAGTCCTCAGTCGTCAGTCATCAGATGCGGCGTCTGACGACTGACGACTGAAACCTGACGACTGAATCCTGCGCCATTCGCCGTTCGCCAGGCTTTCGCCGGAAAAGGTGAGCAGGAAGGCCCAGTGGCTGACCACGAGCGTTTGCCGCCAATCCGCGGCGTCCTGCATTTCGGCCCGAAACGCCTCGGCGCGTGCCACCGTGCTCTCGGCGGTCTCCGTCGCATCCGGCCACCAAACTTCATCCAGATGCGTGAAATCATGCTCCGGCCAAGCCGTGGCGAGCGCCGAACGCGGCGAGCCGATGTCGCAGGTGAAGTGAAAGCGCTCCCGCACCACCGGATGCACCCGCACCGGAACGCCCAGCGCTCGGGCGATCGGCGCCGCCGTCTGCAGCGCGCGCGTATATGGACTGACCAGGATTTTAGCGATGCCGGCATCCTTCAGCGCGCGCGCCGCGTCCGCCGCCTGCGCCCTGCCGGCCTCCGTCAAATGCGGATCGCGTATGCCGGGGTCGCGCTTGGTAGCCGAAAAGTGCAGGTTGAACTCGCTCTGGCCATGTCTCAACAATATCATGGACTTACGGGGACCTCTCGGAGAGCGTTTGTAGCGGTTGGTTGGGTGGCGGCAACCTAGGGCACCAGGTCCGAGCCGTGGGCGATTGGCAACCGCGCTGGCTCACTTGGGTCCCAGCAGCGATGCCCGCGGCGACCACCGATCACCACGGATGCACATTGGAGCTGTTCCGCGTGCGATGGTGAGGTGGGGATTACGGGTGGCTTGCATGCACATCCCACAGTAACGCTGGTGAGGAGTATAGGGCTCAAGGACAACAACCTGCTGGAAATCACACCAAGGCCGATGCCAATTTGGCCAGTCGGCCGATGGTCAGTGCGGTGCGGGACCATGGTCATCCGTTGGCTCTTCAAACCTGACAATTCGGCACGTGGAGTGTAGGTATCCACCGCACACCCGCCTTCGGAGCCTGATCCATGATCAAACGCCGGGAAATCACATGTGCGGCGATGATGCTCTGCGCCGTGGGACTGCCCCTCCGAGCCTTGGGAAAGGCCACCAACACAACCCTCTACAATTTCACAAACGGCAGTGACGGTAGAAATCCTCAGTTTGGCCTGACCAAGCTCGGCGCCACGATTTATGGCGGGACGGTGTATGGCGGCGCGAACGGTCAGGGAGTTTATTTCTCAATCACCGACAGCGGCCAGTTTACCATCGTTCACACCGTCACCGGAAATGGCGACGCGACACCCTATGAGCCCATGCTCGCCGCAAATGGCGCGCTTTATGGTTATGGCTGCAACTCCGAGTCATGCGTTCTCTACAGAATGACACCCGATGGGGCTCAGAATATCGTTTATGCCTTTACCGGTGAGAATGCGCCGCTAATCCCCGAGGGCGTTCCTGTTGAACTGAATGGGAAGTTCTACGGTATCTCCGAAGAGGGCGGATCAGCCAATGCTGGGGTCGTCTTTTCGGTCTCGAAAGCCGGCAAGATGGAGGCGCTTCATACTTTCGATGTAAAGGATGGCGCTGATGCTCAGACCGGACTGACTATCATGGATGGCACGCTATATGGCGTGACATCTCAAGGTGGCCCGGAGAACTCCGGGGATGGAACTGCATTTTCGGTTACGCCAGATGGCGCCTTTACGTTGCTATACAGCTTCGAAGGAGACGCTGTGGGCTTTTCTCCATATGGGACGCTGTTGGCTGTGAATGGCACTCTATACGGCACCACCGACGAAGGTGGTAGTTCTTACTACCGCG
>DATJOH010000279.1:0-6431 GCA_035507235.1 Acetobacteraceae bacterium | reverse complement strand
AGCAGGCGACCGCGGTTGGCCTGCAGCAAATCGATGGCGGCAGCGACGCGCTCGGCGCCGCCCGTGAGGGCGACGATGCCATCGGCCGCGGGCGGCGGCGGCGGCACGCGCACGGCGTCGTCGGCGAACCAGACGAAGCCGCCGAGCCAGGCGGCTGCAATCAGGCCGCCGAGCATTGCCACGGTCCGGGAAACGCCGCCTTTCATGGCAGACGCGCCAGCCACAGGCGTACAGTCGCCTGGGCGGTGCCCCAGCCGATAAAGGAAGCGGCCACCGGCAGCGCGGCAAGCGCAGCCCACAGCGGCGTCGGCAGGGTGGACAAGAGCGAGGCGGGAGTTCTTGGCGCTGCCGACATGGTCTGGAAGGGCGCGGAAAGTTGCGCCAACCCTAGCACGACGGGGATGGCGACGGCCAGGCCGATAAGGCTGCCGGCGAGGGCCAGAATGGTGATGCGGCCGGCAAATTTGCCGGCGATCAGGCGGTCGGTGGCACCGAGGCCGTGGACGATTTCAATGGCATCGCGGCGGCCGGCCAGGCCGGCGCGGGTGGCGACCGAGACCACGGCGGTTGCGACCAGGGCGACAACGGCGACCGCGAGGGCGGCACAGGCCTTCAGGCTGGCGGCAAGAACGGTGAGACGTTCGAGCCACGGGCCGTTGCGTTCCACCAGCGTACCTGGCGCCGCACGGGAAAGCGCCGTGTCAAGCGCGTTCGCATCCGCGGCTGCGTCCTTCAACCGCACGTCGAACACCGCGGGGAGTGTGACGGACAGCGCGACAGCATCCGTGCCGAGCCACGGCTTCAGCAAGGTGCTGATATCACCGGCGGTCAGGGCGCGGGCGCTGGCCACCGCCGGTGAGGCGGCGAGCGCCTGTGACACCGCAAAGGCACGGCTGGCGCCGTCAGCGGCCGGCGCAGTCGGGTTCGGCACTTGCACGGTCAGCAGGGCGGCGGCGCCGCCGCGCCACCGGCCGGCGAGCCCGGACGCGGCGCCGGCGCCGGCCAGCGCCAGCGCGGCGAGGAACGTCATGGAGGCCACCACCAACGGCAGGAGCCGGTCCGACAGGGCGCGGCGCAGGCCAAGATCGTCGGCGCGCGGTGGGCGGAGCGAGCGGGGCATCAGCTTGCCTCCGGCGCTGCGCCGTCGCACACTAGGCGCCCTTCCTCCAGCACCAGTTCGCGGCCGGGGTAGCGGGCGACCAGGCCGGTGCTGTGGGTGGCGACCATCACCGTGGTGCCGATGCGGTTCAGTTCCATGAGCAATTGCATGAGGCGCTCAGCCTGGGTGTCATCCAGGTTGCCGGTGGGTTCATCGGCCAGCAGCAATTGGGGACGCCCGATTACGGCGCGGGCGATGGCGACACGCTGCTGCTCGCCGCCGGAAAGTTCGGCGGGCCTTGCGTCACCACGCCGGGTGAGGCTGACAAAGCGAAGCATCTCCTCGACATCGGCGCGCACCTGACCTTCCGGACGCCCCGCAAGGCGGAGCGGCAGGGCCACATTATCGAAGGCGGAGAGGTGGGGCAGCAGGCGGAAATCCTGGAAGATCATGCCGATGCGGCGGCGTAGCGGCGGCAGATCGCGCCGCCCGGCGGTCTCGATGGCAGCTCCCAGCAATTCCAGGCGGCCAGCGGTGGGACGCACGGCAAGGGTGAGCAGGCGAAGCAGGCTTGTCTTGCCGGCGCCCGACGGGCCTAGCAGCCAGCGGAAGCCTCCGGCCGGGATAGCGAAATTCAGGTCGCGCAACACCGCGGGCGCGTCCGCCCGGCCGTAGCGCAACCCGACGCCATCCAGCCTGACCATGCGGGCGCCTCGCTTTGCCTTGCGGTTCTTTGTGCCGCGCTGTCGCCGCGGTTGCCAAGCAGCGGCGCCATTCTGCAAAAGATAGGCGCATGAAGATCACCTGTCCGAATTGCGAAGCGACGTACGAAGTGCCGGAAGCGGTGCTGACAGCGCGTCGGCCGGTGCGGTGCGTGCGCTGCGCGAAGGACTGGGTGCCGGGCGGTGAGACGGAGGATGAGGCCGCGCCGGCAACGGCGCAGCCACCGACTGAGTCGCTCGCGGTGGCCGAAACCGCGGACGCTGCGCCGGTTGCGGAAACGCTTGCGCCCGCCGAGCCAGAGCGGGAACCGGAGCCGCACGCAGAGCCGGAACCGGAGCTGGAACCAGCACCTGCGCCGGAGCCCGCTGGGCCGTTGGAAACAGAGCCGTTGGCGGCCACCGAAGCGGCGCCGCTGCTGCATGTGCCGGTACCCCCGCCCCCGGCACCGCCGCCGCCGGAACCAAAGCGGCCGGTTCGCTCCGTCGTCGCCGCCGTGCCGCCGCCGCTTGGTGATTACTCACCGCTGGAATTCGAGCCACGCCAGCCGGTGTTGGCGTGGGTGGCGAGCATTGCGCTGCTGCTGCTGGTGGCGATCGCCGGCATCGGTTTTCGCGGCACGGTGATGCATACCTGGCCGGCAAGCACGCGGCTCTATGCCGCCATGGGATATCACGCCACGCCTTGAAGTGAGGCACCGGCCACCCGACCCTTCCCGCGCGGCAAGGGGATAACATCATGGATCTGCGTTTGACAGGTAAGCTGGCGCTGGTGAGCGGCAGCACGGCGGGCATCGGCTTCGCGATCGCGGCCGCCCTGGCGCGAGAGGGCGCGAAGGTCATTGTGAACGGCCGGACCGAGGCTGGTGTGCAGCATGCCTTGACGCAATTACGGGCCGAGGGCGGTGACATAATAGGTTTCGCCGGCGACCTCGCGAACGCCGCAGTGGCGAGCGACCTCGCGGCACGTCATCCGGGTGTGGAAATCCTCGTGAATAATCTCGGGATTTTCGAGCCGAAGCAGTTCGAAGATATTCCGGACGAGGACTGGCGGCATTTCTTCGATGTGAATGTGCTGAGCGGCGTGCGGTTGGCACGGCTGTATCTGCCCGCCATGCGGCGCGCCAACTGGGGCCGGATCATTTTCATTTCGAGCGAAAGCGGCGTGCAGATTCCAGTGGAAATGATTCATTACGGCATGACAAAAACAGCTCAGCTGGCAATTTCGCGCGGATTGGCGGAAGCGACGGCGGGCACGGGCATCACTGTCAACAGCATTCTGCCAGGACCGACGAAATCACGTGGTGTCGGCGACTTCGTCGGCGCGCTGGCAAAGGCGGGCGGAAAAACCGCCGATACAGTGGAGACGGAGTTTTTTCAGCACGCCCGGCCGACTTCGCTCATCAAGCGATTTGCGACGCCGGAGGAAGTGGCATCCCTGGTTGCTTATGTTGCAAGTCCGCTATCGTCCGCGACGACAGGGGCGGCGCTGCGGGTGGACGGCGGCGTTATAAAGAGTGCGTTTTAGAAGTAAGGAAACGCTTCTTTTTTGAAAAGAAGAAGCAAAAAGCTTTTGCTCGTTGATGCCCGGCAGCGCGAACGCCGGCAGGCAAGCACCAAACAGACAAAGTCTTTTTGCTTCTTTTTCTTCAGAAAAAGAAGAGTCTTCCTTCTGCTTCCGCAATCAGCCAGAGTTACACCGATGAGAGGTAGGCGTCGTATTCAACGTCGGTCACGCGCTTGCGAAATTCGTCCTGCTCCTGCGCTTTTACGGCGCTAAACAGATCCTGGTAGGCGGCGCCGAGATATTCACCCATGACGGCGCTCGCGTCGAACGCGTCGATGGCGTCGTCCCAGTTGAACGGCAGCGTGGCGTGGCCCTGCCGCTCCTCGCCGGTGATGGGGGGCCCCGGATCGATACGCTCCTTTAGTCCATGCAGCAGGCCGGCCAGTATGCCGGCGAGCGCCAGGTATGGATTGCAATCCGCGCCGGCGACGCGGTGTTCGACGCGCGTATTGGTCCCTGATGTGATGACCCGGATCGCCGCCGTGCGGTTGTCCAGACCCCAGGTGATGTTGGTCGGCGCATGCGTGCCGGGACAGAGGCGGCGATAGGAGTTTGCATGCGGCGCCAGCAGCAGCATTGAATCCGCCATGGTCGCCATCATGCCGCCCACCGCATGGCGAAGCCGGTCGGTGGGCGCGCCGTTCTCCTCTGCCATGATGTTGCGGCCGGTCTGATCCAGCACCGACATGTGGACGTGCATACCGCTGCCGGCCAGATGGCCGTAGGGCTTGGCCATGAACGTCGCGTCCCAGCCATGCTTGCGGGCGACGCCCTTGACGATGCGCTTCAGCAGGAAGGCGTGATCGGCGGCGGCGACCGGATCGGCGACGTGTTTCAAATTCACTTCGTACTGACCGGGGCCGTTTTCACGCACCGCGGTGTCGGCGGGCACGTTCTGGCGCTCGCAGGCGTCGAAAATATCGGCCAGCACCGGCTCGAATGTGTGCAGTTCCGCGATGGAAAGCACTTGCGTCTGCCAGCCCTGCCAGCGGCCCTCGTTGGAGAACGGCGGCGACACCGGGTCGCGCGCCGTGCGGCGGCGATCGATGAAGTAGAATTCAAGCTCCGTGGCGACCACGGGGGTCAGGCCGGCCTCGGCGAAGAAGCCGGCGACGCGCGCCAGTACTTGCCGCGGATCGCCGTAAAACGGCGTGCCGTCCTGCTGCACCATGTTGAGGAGCAATTGCTGAGTTGGGCGGGTGAGCCAGGTCACCGGCACCAGGGTGCCTTCCACCGGCATGCAGATGCCGTCGGGGTCGCCGGTGCCGATGGCAAGGCCGGCTGCTTCCACATCGCGGCCCCAGACATCGAGCGCATAGACGCTGCGCGGCAGCGCGACGCCCTTGCGCATCACGTCAGGAATTCGTTCCGCCGGCACCCATTTGCCGCGGGCGATGCCGTTCACGTCCACCACAAATGCCTCCAGCACCGCGCCTCCCCGCGTGGGGCCGATCGCTTCGGTGGCTTCGTGCAGCGGATTGTCCAAGATTTATCTCCCTATGACGCGAGGCTGGAGGCGCCGCGGCGAGCACGCCATGCCCGCGCCGCCTCGCCGAAAATCTCGAAAATCCGCACGGACAGCGGATTTTCCCGGAATTTCCATTCCGGATGCCATTGCACGGCGAGCAGAAAGCCGCCGGTTTCACCGCGATAGGCTTCCACGAGCCCGTCCGGCGCCACCGCCTCCACGGCGAGGTTGGGCGCCAACCGATCGACGCCCTGGCCATGCAGCGAATTCACCTGTGTCGTCGCATCGCCGGCGAGACGTCGCAACAGACCGCCCTCGGCCAGGGCAACCGCGTGGGACGGACCATACTGCACGTCCAGCGGATCGTCGTCTTTTTCGCGATGGTCACTGAGGCCGGGGGTATTGTGCACTTCCTGGTGCAGAGTGCCGCCGAGCGCCGCGTTGATTTCCTGAAACCCCCGGCACACGCCGAGGATAGGCAGCCCGCGCTGCACCGCTTCGCGCACCATCGACAACGAAACATGGTCGCGCGCCGTGTCCGAGGGCGAGGCGGGGTTGCTGAGGTCGGCGCCGTACTGGCTCGGATGGACATTGCTGGTGGCGCCGGTGAGGAACAGCCCATCCAGCATGTCCAGCACGCGGCCTATATCGGCCGGGTCGGTGAAGGCGGCGCCGGGTCGGTCGATTAACGCCGGGATGATGAATGCGAGCGCCCCGACGCCGGCGGTTACCGCGTCCAAATATTTGTCGCCCACGCTGTGCACGGGGTGGGTGGGCCTGCGATTCAGGTCCGCCACGACACCGATCACCGGCTTCGCATCGAATTTCATGCGTAAACCTCTACAAGCAGGGCTGGCAGACCGCCACACCGCTTGCGTAAGGTCTGGCTTGCGGCACAAACTGTCGCGACGAGGTGCCGCGCGTGATCACAGATAGAAGCACATCCCTACCGGCGGGGAATGATATTACGCCGGACCTTCCTTTGCGCCTGGCGCCCGCGCGACGACGCGGCGGCGAGACGGTGCAGGAATTCGCCTTCCGGCGATTGCGCCATGCTATCATGACAGGGCGGTTTCCGCCCGGTTTAGCCGTGACCATCAGGGGGTTGGCGGCTTTGCTTGGCGTCTCCGCCATGCCGGTGCGCGAAGCGATGCGCCGCCTGGTGGCGGAGCGGGCGCTGGACCTGCTGGACAACCGGCGCGTGCGGGTGCCCGAAATGACCGATGCGCGGTTCGAGGCGCTGATCGCCGCCCGGATCCTGCTGGAAAGCGAGGCGGCGCGGCAGGCGCTGCCCCGTATTGGCCGCGCCGAATTTGCCGAGTTGCGCCGGCTGGATGCCGTCGCTGATGAGGCGTTTGCCAAGGGCGATCTGGAGCGCACGATCGAGGCGAATTTCGCCTTCCACCGCTATCTCTATTCCCTGGCCCCGTCCGACGCGCTGACGCCGCTGATCGAAAGCATCTGGCTGCAAATCGGCCCGTTCATGCGCGCCGCCCTGCGCGGCGCCACGGTGTACAACCGCGCCGACCGCCATCGCGAGGCGCTTGCCGCGATCGAACGCCGCGACGGTGCCGCCCT
>DATJOH010000278.1:0-9773 GCA_035507235.1 Acetobacteraceae bacterium | reverse complement strand
GCTTCTCAGTTCCTTTTACGTGGCCGTCGGCGTCTTCACGATCGGCCCGGTGCTGCCGCGCATCGCCGCCGCCTTCGCGCATTCTCCGCTGGCCTGGCTGGTGCTGTGGATCGGCAGCATTGGCGCGCCGGCATTCGCGCTGGGCTCACCCATTGCGGGCTTCGCAATATCGCGCATCGGCTTCCGGCGTGTGTTCCTGGCGTCCATCTTCGTCTGGGTGGTCGCGGGTTTGACACCCGCGGCGTTTGCTAATCCGTGGGTTCTGCTGGCGTCGCGCATCCTGGTCGGCGTTGCCGCGGCCGGAGCGCTGACCGCCGGACTGGATGGCATTTCGCATTTGCCCGAAGCCGAACGGCCTTTTCTATTCGGCTGGCAGGCGGTTGCCGGCAGCCTGGCCGCTATGGCGTTTATACCGGCGGTGGGACTGCTGGCGAAGTTGTCCTGGCAGGCGTCCTTCGCGATTTACGGTGTCGGCATCCTTATCGTTCCGCTAACCGTTAGCCTGCCGCGGTTGGTGAGTGAGCCAACACGGCAGGCTACAGGGGCAACCCGGGAATTGCTCGCGGGCGTCGGACCGGGCATGGTGCTGTTCGCAGCTCTCGTCGGCGTCTGCATGCTCGTCATACATCTTATGGCGCCATTCTTCCTCGTCAGCATCGGCATTCCGGATCCCGCCAAGGCGGCAATTCCGCTCACCGCCATGGCGTTCGCCTCGATGGCGGCGGCGAGCGCCTATGGGACAATCCATCGCATTATCGGTACATCCGGAGCGTTCTGCGTCGCAACCGCCGTTATTGCAAGCGGGCTGATTGTTGCCGCAATGTCCGCGAGCTTGGCCCTGCTGACCACCGGCACTGTGGTGATGGGCGCGGGCCTTTCGGTCTGCGTCGCCAATCTTTACACTGCGGTCTCCGCCGGCCGCGCGGCCGAACACGGTGCGGCGCTTGGCGTTGTCAATGGTGCCATCTATATCGCGCCGGTCGTGCTGCCATTGCTGGTTAAGCCTATCGATAAGGCCCTAGGCGCCGGCGGCATTTTTCTCATTCTCGCCGGCTTCATGCTGGCCTGCACGGCGGCGTTCGCGGCGCGTCTGTTTGGCCAACGCAGCAATCGTGCGGCGGTCGGCGCGTTGCAGAGGTAAAGAGGCAGAAAGAAAGATAGTTCTTTTTTGAAAAAAAAGAACCAAAAAACTTTTATCCATTAGGGCAGCACTGGTTTCACAGATTGGGTCGGCACTTGCGCGCAAGAAGCGAAAGTTTTTTGTTTTTTTTCAAAAAAGAAATACTTTCCTTCTGCGCGCTCGTGCTGCTGATTAGCGCGGCACGAGCCCAGGCACCGCAGCAATCCGCTCTGCCGGCGCCGGACCCACGCTTCGCCGGCCATGTCGGGCGCACGTTCCGCGAATCCTCGCCACCGGAAGCACCACGCGCCGTGCAGGCCCCCAACGGCGCGCCGAACATCGTCATCATTATGATCGACGATGCCGGCTTCGGCCAATATGCGACGTTCGGCGGCCTCATTCCCTCGCCTACCCTCGATGAACTGGCCGCTGACGGAATCCGTTATAATCGATTCCACAATGCCGGCATCTGCTCGCCTTCGCGCGCGGCGTTGTTGACGGGACGCAATCCACATGAAGCCGCGACCGGCATCGTCGAGGAAATGGCGACAGGCTATGATGGCTACACCGGCATTCTGCCACAAAGCGCTGCCACCATTGCGGAAATCCTGAAAGACAATGGCTATGCCACCGCCATGTTCGGCAAGAATCATAACACGCCGCCCGCCGATGTCAGTCCCGCGGGTCCGTTCAACCATTGGCCGAACGCATTCGGCTTCGAATATTTCTACGGCTTCAACGCCTGGGGCACGAATCAGTGGCGGCCGTTGCTGTATGAGAATACGCGACCGGTGCCGCCTTCCACCAATCCGACTTACTTCCTTACCGACGATCTGGTGGATCACGCCATCGCGTGGGTGCGCGGCATCAAGGCCGCGGCGCCGAATAAGCCTTACCTGCTCTATCTCGCCACTGGAGCAACGCACGCGCCGCATCAGGCGCCGAAGGAGTGGATCGACAAATTCGAGGGTGCATTTAATGGCGGCTGGGACAGATACCGCGAAACCGTCTTCGCACGGCAAAAACAGCTTGGCGTGATACCGCCAAACGCCGACCTGACACCACGCCCGGCGCCGATCGCGGCATGGGATAGCCTGCCCGCGGGCAAGCGCAAAATCCTGGCCCGCGAAATGGAGGTGTTTGCCGGTTTCGCCGCCGAGACGGATGCACAGATCGGACGGATGATCCACGCGCTGAACGCGCTGCCTGGCGGCAGGAACACGCTGACCTTCTTCATTGCCGGCGACAACGGTGCGAGCGCGGAAGGCGGATTTGACGGAACTGTCGACGAAATAGCCCCGGCGAACGGCCTTGCGGCCGAAGCCGCGCCCACCGAGGCGGACCTGCCTGCCCTCGGCGGCCCGGACTTCAACAACCATTTCGCCGTCGGTTGGGCCTGGGCGCTAAATACGCCGTTCCGGTATTATAAGCAGGTGGTCTCCCACCTCGGCGCCATACGCGATCCGCTGGTGGTGTCCTGGCCGGGCCATATCGCGGACAAGGGTGGTCTTCGCGCCCAGTTCATCGATATTGCGGATATCGCACCGACAATTTACGACGCGGTTGGAATCACGCAGCCCGCCCTGGTGAACGGCGTGGCGCAAAAACGCATGGACGGGATTAGCTTTACCGATACGTTCACCAAAGCGACTGCGCCGGAGTTGCGGCAGACCCAGTATTTCGAGGTGTTCGGCAATCGCGGCATTTACGATCATGGTTGGTTCGCTTCCGCCAAGCTTGCCGATCCGTGGCAGGTTAATCGCGACACGCTCGATCCGGACAAGGTGAAATGGGAATTGTATGATCTGACCACCGATTTCACCCAGGATCACGACCTTGCCGAAAAATATCCCGCCAAGCTCGAACAAATGCGTGAGCTTTGGTGGGCCGAGGCGGCGCGCAACAATGTGCTGCCGTTGGATTGGCGCGCCGGCGGTCGGCTGGAACGCCAGCCACCGAATCCGCGCACCCATTTTGTCTATTCGCCTGGTCTCGTGAATCTGCCGGAGATATTAGCGCCCAACATACGCAATCGTTCCTGGACCATCACCGCCACCGGCAGGTTTTCTCCTGACGACCACGGCGTGCTGATCACCCAAGGCGGCTCGGACGGCGGCTGGGCAATCTACATGCGTAATGGCCGCCTGACACTGGATTATAATTTCGACGATATTTCGCATTATCGCGTGCAGGCTGAGGCGCCGATTGCCGCTGGCACCGTCAGCCTCACCGTACGTTTCGATTATGACGGAGCCGCCGGTAAGGAGCGAGGCAAGGGCGGTACGGTCACCTTGCTGGCCGATGGCAAACGAATCGGCGCGGGACGGCTACCCCGCACCCTGCCAACGATATTCGCGGTCAATGAGGGCCTGGATGTCGGTGCCGACTATGGCTCGCCGGCGGGCGACTACCCGTTCCCGTTTCCGTTTACCGGCGCTTTGACGCAGGTGGAAATCGATTTGCGCTGAAGCGACCGCGCGAACCGGCCAAACTGTGCGCATATGCGATGTGCATATTGCAGCCCGCCGATGGATGGCCGCCAATCATGGCGGCGCCACCGGCGGGCTGGTAGGTGTCGGACCACGGTGTTTCGCTGCCTGACCGTAATCGCACGCCCGCATTTGGAGGGCCGCGCTAATGCGAGGGCGGAGAATACCGGGCAAGGACGGACAGGATGGAACGAACTCGCCATGGCAAGCCGAGGCACCATTCTCCGCCCGATGCAGTGGTGAACGCCAATTTGTAGTGGATGACTGGAACAGGTCATCGCCTGGTACTGGGGGAGACGAAAATGAGGTTGAACCGGAGCGCGCTCCAAACTTGCACGGCGATCGGGATAGTGACCGCCCTGCTGCCCCCATTAGCGCCGGAGGCGCGGGCACAGAAGGCCGCAAGCCCGCCTCCCGGGGCGATCGAACAAGTGATCGTGACGGCGCGGCGGCGTGCCGAGAATTTGCAGAAAGTGCCCGTGGCGGTGACCGCACTGAGCGGCGCCACCCTGCGGCGCCAGCAGATCGTCAGCCAATACGATCTCAATCGCGTGACGCCCTCGTTGCAGATTAGCATTAGCGCCGGCGGCGGCCAGAATCAGTCGGAAATCGCACTGCGCGGCCAGCGCCAGGGCGATACGCTGCCCTCCCTCGATCCCTCGGTTGGCGTCTATTTCGGCGACATCGTGGTTGAGCGGCCTTACGGCTTCAGCCAGCAATTCTTCGATCTGAGCAACGTTCAGGTTTTGAAGGGCCCGCAAGGCACCCTGTTCGGACGCAACACGACGGGCGGCAACATCCTGCTCGTGCCCAACGCGCCGACCGATAAATACGACGGCATGCTGCATACCAGCCTCGGCGATTACAATCTGCACGAGGTGGATGGCTGGGTGAACCTGCCTTTCAGCGACCAGGTGCAGTTGCGTATCGCCGGTCAGCACACAGATCGTGACGGCTACATAACCGACCTCACGACCGGCAAGGATGACGAAAATGTGGACGAGCAGGCCCTGCGCGCCTCACTGAAAATCAAGGTGAATGACGACATTACGAATACGACAGTGCTCAATTGGAGCGACAGTTCGAACAACGGCACTGGCTACCGCTTGGTGGCGCTCGGGCCGCCCGCCTCGCTCGTGTATAATAGTCCGTACGTCTATCCCCCTGGTGGATATGGCGACCAAGTGCTCAAGTATGAACGTGGACTGCCGTACTATGACACCGCGACCAGCGGCGTATTCGGCGGTGGATACGCCTATACACACGTTCTCACTCTGGCCAACACGACGACTTGGACGATTAATGATTATTTGAATTTCAAAAATATTATCGGCTACGACCATTACAATGTTGGCCAAGGCGATCAGGTGAGCGGGTCCATATTGCCCCTCCTGGCTTACGCGGAACAACAAGGCGGCGACCAGTTTACCGAAGAGTTTCAGGTTTACGGCAAGACCGAACGGTTGAACTATATCGGCGGCCTCTACTTCTTCCGCGAACAAGCGTTCAACACCTCCTACACGCCGCAGGAGCTGAACCCGGTACTGCTCGGTCAGGTCATTCCACAGGTGATTCCAGATCACGATACCAACTATTCGGAATCGATGTTCGGCCAGGCCACTTATGATTTCAGCGATTGGGTGCCGGGTCTTACCGGCACATTCGGCGCTCGTGAAACATGGGACCAACGCAATGCGGATTTTGGTACCATTTACAATGTGACGAATCTGCCACCATTTTCGACGCCAGGAGCCGGCGGCTTCTGTGCTTTCTCCGTTCCGCTTAACGGCGTGCCCAACGGCGGCGGTGTCAATTTCCAGCCCTATCCGAGCTGCCGCACCCAGCAATCGGTGAGTTTCAACAAATTCACGTATAACGTGGACGTTGACTATCATTTCAGTCCAGACCAGATGATCTATTTCGCGCACCGCCTGGGCTACCGCAGCGGCGGCTTCGGCACGCGCGCGGTGAATGTTGAAGAAATCACGCCTTTTGCCCCGGAAACCGTTAATGACTACGAATTGGGCGTGAAAGCGGACTGGCATCTACCGGGTGGCGTGTTCCTGCGCACCAACGCAGCAATTTTCGACCAGGACTACAGCAACCTCCAACGCCTCATTCCGGTTGTGATCGGCGGCGCGCAAAGCACGGATGTGCTCAACGTGGGTAGCGCCACCATCAACGGCGCGGAACTCGAAGTCACGTTCGTGCCGGTGCCGTGGCTGACCTTGAATGGTTTCCTCTCGCAGGTGCAACCGAAATTTAACCAGTTCATCATTCCGGCCGCCTATTCGCCAACCGGCCAAACGCTCGACGCCACCAAGACAGCCGTGTTCGGCGGTTTCCCGCGCACCACGTTCGGCTTGACGGCACGCGCGACCTTGCCCGGCATTCCGGAACGATATGGTGATTTCGTGCTACAGGCGAATTACTACCACCAGAGCGGTTACATGCAGCAGGACTCGGGTGTTTCCCAGCCGTTCCAAACCGCGCCTGGCTATGGCGTGGTCAATTTCCGCGCCGAATGGGATAGCATTTTCGGCACAAAGTTCGACCTGGCAGCGTTCGTCACCAATCTCGGCGATAACCATTATATCGCCGCCACCTACACACTGGATTCGCCGACGTCACTTGGCTTCGCGTCTACCATCGCGGCGCCGCCGCGCATGTTCGGCTTCGAAGGGACGTATCATTTCGGCCCGTAAAGCCGACGCCGTGACCGCTTCGCTGCGGACGGTACCATAGGCTGTAGGCGAGCGGGCCGGGTGTTGGCGACAACACCCGGCCCGTGCTGTATCTCATCATTGGTTACGAGCAGAGGGCACCAATATGGCGGAGCTTGACGAAAGAGCAGAGCGCGGGCTTGCGATCTTTGCCAGAATGATGGGACCGGTAGCGCACGATGCAATGCGCGAGGGCGCGCTTTCGGGCAAATTCGCATCCGCCATCTCGCGCCTTGCCGTGGATTACGCATTCGGCGACGTATGGTCGCGCGACGGGCTTGCCATGCGGGAAAGGAGCCTGGTGACGCTCGGCGTGCTGATCGCGCAGCGCCAGGTGCCGGAAATCAAGAACCACGTAAAAATTGGCGTGCGCAACGGACTGACAATGCGTGAAATCGAGGAAGTGCTGGTGCAAGCTACGCCCTATGTTGGGTTTCCTTGCATCGCGACGGCGACAACCGCCGTGATCGAGGCGCTGCGGGAAATCGACATGGACCCGCACGTGCAAACCTCCGAAGAGCGTGGCCTGCTGTGAGCGCCGCTCCCGAATGGAAGCAGAACATGGATGATGCCGGTCTGACGCCGGAGTTGCTCGCCTTTCTGCGTGAGGCGGCAGATCGGCAGGCGATTCTGGACTGTATTCACCGCTACACGCGCGGTGTGGACCGCGCGGACCGGGAATTGATGCTGTCCGCCTATCACCCGGATGCACGGGACGAACACGGCGTGGCGAATTTAGGCGCCGCGGCATTCGTCGACTGGGCCCTGGGCTGGCACGGCGAATATCAGACGAGGCACCAGCACATTGTCACAAACCATACGGTGGAGCTCAGCGGCGAAACCGCGCATGCGGAGACCTATTATACCTTCTGGGGCCTGAACAAGGAAGGGCCACCTACGCTTGCCTTCGGCCGTTATATCGACCGTTTCGAGAAGCGCGGCGGCAAATGGGCGATCGCGCACCGTGTTTGCGTGAATGAAGTGATCGGCAAGTTCGATCTCGTCGATCTGCCAGCGGAATGGCGTGACGCCGCGGCTTCCACCGGCCCGGTCGCGCGCGACAAAACCGACATTTCCTATCAGCGCCCGCTAAGCACCGGGCTCGCCGGGGCGAACGCGCCCTAGCTATCGCGCCACCATGCGCCGACTGAAGCTGTCCGTGCAGCGTGTTGCGCGGCTCGGCCTTCCGGCGTGATTCGTGCGACTCCATGCGGCAGGCAAGTTTCCAGCACAGTGCGCTTGACGAGGCGGAAATCGTGCACGATGGGCGGTGCATCGTCCTCAGGCGGTAGCCCCTGCCAGCGGAGATAAAAAATCCCTTCGTGGCACCCACTTGTGTCGATCCAATTATGCACGCCGGGGTCGGACGTGGCGACGACGAAGGTGACGGCGCCATCGGCATCCGGCTTGAATTGGGCGTTATTGAGACTCGCGGTATGGGGCGCAAAGGCAAGCGTGCGCCACCAGGGGTCGTGCATCGCAAAGGAGAGATAGCTGGCCCGGCCCTGGGTGACGGTGACGATGAAGGCTTCGTCATCATCAATGCGCAGATGGCCGGTGGACCCGCTTTGCGATACCAGGCCGCCAAAGGCGCCGGCATTGCGCACCGGCGGCACTGTATTCACCGGAAAGCCGTAACTTTGGCCCATGCACATGTCCCAATAATATGCGGCGTCCGCATCGGTGAAGGCGGCAGCCCGACGCACCATTTCACCAAAATCGGGCGGCTCCGGCGGCGTATCAAGGCGGCGGGCGACGAGACGATTGGCCCGCTGGCGGGTCCAGTCCGTCAACGTGTCTCGCACGAACAGATAGTGTGAGTCCGGCGTGCTTTGCAGGTGGTTGCGGCGTGCACGCGCCGGATGCGGATCTATCGTGATACGGAACAGGCCATCCTTGTCCACCGTTATGTCGCGCTGTTCCAGCGTCCGCACCGTCTTGCTCATGGCGGTATTGGCAATCAGCGTCACCGTAACGTCAGTTGGCGGGCTTGCGTGACGCTCGCCGATGATTTCGAAACTGCCCGAGCCATCCACGGGAATGATGCGATAGGCGTTGTCCGGATTGTTGCCGCCCCTGCGCGCGCCGGGCACGTCCATGCCGAACCAGCGATGCGGCTCACCCTGCACCTTCAAAACGCGCGGTCGCCCGGAATCGCTATTGGCGGCATTGAGGGCGCTGTGGAAGGCATGTTCGGCAACCGCCTCCTCGAAACATGCCATCGCTTCGCTGCTGGGGCGCCTACGCATCCGCGAGAGCCAGAGCAAAGCCGCGCGGGCACGTGCCGCCGCAACTTCCGGCGTGCGGACCAGCGTGATTGCCAGCGACTCCAATTCGCGCTGATCGTGCGTGGCCAGTGGATTATCCGGCACCAGCGCACCCGTGTAGAGCAGCGCCAGATCGTCATCGGTGCGCGACATGCTGCAACCCCTCCCCTTCCCTATTATGACACCGATGGGGCTGCGGCGTCGCTCGCGGCGCCGGCATCACACATGCGCAAGGACCCAGTTTGGTTCTATAAGAGCGTTGGTGGTGATAGTAGCGAATATGCGGGCGGACTAACGGGAGCGCACAGCATGCAAAGATCGCCTTCGCCCCGTGCGGCACATGCAGCCAGCGGTGCCGATCCTATCTCCACTGAAGCGCTCATCGCCAGCGCACAGATCGTGAGCGGCAATTTTGCGCCGTTGGAGGCAGGGCTGCGCGCCCGTGTTGACCGGCTTGTCGATTGGCTCAATGCGCAACCGCCGCTCACCCGCGATCGCAAGCCGGAGGTAGAGTTGCAGTTACGCAAACTGCTGGCCACCCGATTGCGTCTGGCCGCCGATCGGCTAAGGCTGCCCGGCATCGCCGCGGAGAAAATCGAGCGGCCGATTTTCGTCATCGGCTTCGCCCGCACTGGCACCACGCTGATCCATTGCCTGCTGGCCGAGGATCCGGCGGCGCGCGCGCCAAAATGGTGGCACACGCACGATCCTTCGCCGCCGCCAGGGGAAGTTCCGGTGGTCGATGCGCGAATCGAATATGCGGCGCAGGATCTCGACCGGCTCGTGCACATGGTGCCGGGCATGCTGACCGTGCATCCCTATTGGGACAAGCGCGGCCATGCGTTAATCGAGGATGAGGAAATCTTTACGCTGGATTTTCAGAATGCCTATCCGACCTTGCTGTACCGCGTGCCGTCTCTGGCGCTGATCCTGGACGCCGGAACCATCGGCGAGGCCTATAACTTTCATCGCAGCTTCCTGCAGCATTTGCAGTGGAACCAGTCACCACGGCACTGGGTGCTGAAAGGCATTTATCACCAGTTCGTATTGGACGAGCTGTTCCGCGCGTACCCGGACGCCCTCTGCATCTGGCCGCATCGCGACCCGGTGGATGTGCATCGGAGCACACTTGCCATAACCGCGATTCTATATGGGGCCATAACCGACTGGTCGA
>DATJOH010000277.1:0-4093 GCA_035507235.1 Acetobacteraceae bacterium | reverse complement strand
TGCGGCTTCGACGGCCCGAGGATCGACCGGATGTGAGACTGTGCAGAGGAGTAGCCGAATTCGCGGAAGGTGGAGGGTAATTGCTGCTTTACCGTAGCACCGTTGCCGGGAGTCGGGAAAAATTTTGGAAGGATTACATATTGTTGTGAGCTTGCGCCGCGTCCTTCTCGGGGCGCGGAAACCGCGGTGTCACGTTCTGTAACCTTCCGCGTTTGGCCGCGCAGCGCTCGTGCGATGTGCGGCACGCAAGACAGCCCTGTCGGCGAGCATCGAGTCCAACCACGGCGTGTTCGCCATAGCGCATGAATGGCTAAGACGGGCGGAGCCCCTGTGCGTTACACGGTCAGCGTGTGATCGACGCAGCATCTTTCGCCGTGAAATCGCGCTTGTCGATTACGGCGCGATCGCTGCGGCCCGCAGGGACTCGTACGGCTTGCGACAGCGCGCCGCGCGCCAAGGTCGAGCCCCAGCCGCCCCACGCGGTCAAGGCAGGCTGAAAGCGGATCCGAGCCTACCCTCCCGAGGTGGCCCCGTCAGCGTCGCGCACGCGCCCAATGCGAGCGCGAACTTGGCGCCAGCGACATGCGGCCACTCCTCTTCGCCCGGATCCTGCGCTCGCACCCTAAACGCTCAGACCAGCCGCCGAAACGCGAACCCTGCGCCAGGACTGCTGCATGGGGCCTCATGCTGGGCGCACCTCGGCCCAACGCCAGCCGAACGCCTCGCCTGACCTCTGGTCGCGCTTGCCAGCAACAATCGACTTGGCTCACTCTTTGCGGTCTCGGCAACCAGGCCGAGACCGGAAAGGCGCCGAACAACAATGCGGTTACAGAACAGATCGCCGGCGAAGGCAAAAGCCTGCCGTCTGACGGTGAAGCGGCAATGAACGATGAGCCGGGCAGCGCCCGCATCGTCGAATTAGCGCCTGGCGACGCCGGCGCAGGCTTCTTCCTGATACCCGGCACCGGCGGCAAAATTGAAGGTTTCGCGATCCTTGCCGGCTATCTCGACATCCCCATGCCGGTTTTTGCCATCGAGGCACGCGGCCTCGACAAGAACAGCTTGCCGGACTCCAACGTCGAAGAAATGACACAGCATTATCTCGCCCTGGTGCGAAGTGTTCAACCGGCCGGGCCATATTTTCTGCTGGGGCATTCCTTCGGCGGACTTGTCGCCCTGGAGATGGCCCAGCGCCTCACGGAGGCCGGGGAAAAAATCGCTTGCCTCATCATGTTGGATACGCCCACCCCCGAGAAATACTGGCCGTTGTCGTTCCGACTGCGGACGATCGGAGCAAAAATCCGACGGCATGTTACGCGGCTATCGGCGGCGCCTCTCAAAGAGAATTTTGACTATTACTGGCGCAAGATGTCAGCGCGACGGGTAAATCTGAATGACATGCCGCCGGATGCCATGATTGGCAGTAATGTTGTTCGCGTCATGATCGCCCACACGATCGCGCGCAAGCAATATCGCCCCAAATTCTATGCCGGCAAGGTCACGTTCTTCCGCCCCCTGGAAATGCCGAGTGATTACGAGTTGCTGTGGCGGAATCGCGTAGGCGATCTGGAAATTCATGCCACGCCTGGCGACCATCTCAGCATGGTCGAGCCACCCCACGCACCGTTCCTGGCGGCGAAACTCTCGACATGCGTGATAAGCGCATTGAACCCGACATGAGGAAGGAAGCATTTCTTTTTTGAACAAAAGAAACAAAAAATTATATTGAGCCTGGCGGCGCTGAAGAAGAATAAGAAGTTCGCTTGGCGACGTGAAACAGATAAAAGTTTTTTTGGCTCTTTTTTTCAAAAAAGAACATCCTTCCTTACTGCGGATGAAAAAAACCATACACCCGCTTGGCAGTCTCCAACGAAATACCCGAAACGGCCTGAAGATCCTCCAATCCCGCCTGCTTCACCCCACGCGCCGATCCGAAATGGTGCAGCAGCGCCTTCTTGCGCGCGGCGCCGATGCCAGGGATTTCGTCCAGCTCGCTCTGCACCAGCGATTTGCTGCGCCCGGCGCGATGGGTGGAAATCGCAAAACGATGCGCCTCGTCGCGCAATCGTTGCAGATAATAAAGCACCGGATCACGCGGCGGCAATTGAAACGGTGGGCGATCGCCGGTGAAAAACCATTCGCGGCCGGCATCGCGGTCCGGCCCTTTGGCAATCGCCACCAGTTTTACGCCGGTCACGCCCAGATCGTCCAGCACGCCGCGCACGGCACCATATTGGCCGGCGCCACCATCGATCAGCAGCATGTCCGGCATTCTCCCGTCATCTTCCTTCATGGCGCGCATAAAACGTCGTTCCAGCACCTCGCGCATCATGGCGAAATCGTCGCCGGGCGCGATCGGGCCACGAATCGAATATTTGCGATACTCGTTCTTGCAGAACCCTTCCGGGCCGGCCACGACCATCACGCCATAGGCGTTGGTGCCCATGATGTGGCTGTTATCATAAATTTCGATGCGCCCCGGCGGCGCCGGCAGTTCGAAGAGTGTTGTAACCCCATCCAGCAATTTCTGCTGGCCGGTCGATTCCGCCAGCCGCCGCTCCAATGCCTCGCGCGCATTCGTCTCGGCGTGCTGCACCACCGCGTGCTTTTCACCCCGCTGCGGCGTCGTGATTTCCACCCGCCGCCCAGCCTTCAGCGACAACGCCTCCTCGATCAATGCCGATTCCGGCAGTTCATGGTTGGTCAGAATGAGCGGGGGAGGGGGCTTGTCGTCGTAGAACTGCGCGACGAAGGCCGCGAGGACGTCGCCCGGATCATCGGATTTGGCGTGTGTCGGGAAATGCGGCCGGTTACCGTTGTTACGGCCTCCGCGAATGAAGAACACCTGCACGCAGCTTTGGCCCGCGGTCTGCCACAGTGCGATCACGTCGGCGTCGGCGATACTTGCCGGATTGATGACACCGCTGCCCTGCACATGCGAAAGCCCGCGTATGCGGTCCCGCAGCGCGGCCGCGCGCTCATATTCCAGATTATCCGCGGCCGCCTGCATTTCCGCCGACAGCTCATGTTGTACCGCGGCGGTCCGGCCGGAGAGAAACTCCTTGGCTTGCGCCAGCAGCTTCGCATATGCGTCCGGCGCAATGTAGCCAACGCAAGGCGCGGAACAGCGCTTGATCTGATATTTCAGGCATGGCCGCGAGCGATTGGCGAATACCGTGTCGGCGCAGGAGCGGAGCAGAAATACCCGTTCCATGGCCGTGACGGCCTGGTTCACCGACCAGGCGCTGGCGAACGGGCCCCAGTAGCTGCCCTTGCGCGTATGCGCGCCGCGGTGCTTCACGATTTGCGGAAACGGATGATCCTCCGCCAGCATCAGCCAGGGATAGGATTTGTCGTCACGCAGAACAATATTGTAGCGCGGCTTCAGCCGCTTGATGAGGTTGGCCTCCAGCAGCAGCGCCTCGGCCTCGGTGTGTGTCGTCACGATTTCCAGCGACACGGTTTCGTTCACCATGCGCCGCAGCCGTTCGTCCAACCGCCCCAATTGCGTGTAGCTCGTCACGCGCTTTTTCAGGCTGCGTGCCTTGCCGACATACAGGGCGTCGCCGGTCGCGCTCAGCATGCGATAGACGCCGGGCGAAAGCGGCATGGTGGCCAGCGCCGCCTCTATCGCGGCAACCCCTTTCACTATGGGCGCGATTGGCGTGGCTTGTATTTCAGTCTCTGACATTGCCAGCATGGTGGGCGGCCATGCCCCCGGTCTCAAGTGGCGTCCGTGCCTGCCCACACGCGGAGCGCGTAGGCCTCGGCCTTGTGGATAAGTCTGTGGGGATCGGTGTGGGCAGCGACGGTGCCGTAAGTTAACTCAAGGGTTTATGACATTTCTGCGATGCCGCTTGTAACACGTAACCCATTGTTTTTGCTAGGACACGCTTCGCCACCCCGTCATGCGTTTGACATGAAATTGTCACACGAAATCAAAAAAGCGACACAACCGCCTTAGGGGATTAATCCGCCTGCCTCCGCCCCGCGGCGCTCGATTTCCACCCCGACCGATGCGGTGTCGGCAAAAATATCCAGCTTTTCCACACGTATGCGCGCGAGCCGCACGCGCGGGTCGGCAAGGCAGGCC
>DATJOH010000276.1:0-4501 GCA_035507235.1 Acetobacteraceae bacterium | reverse complement strand
AGCGGCACGGGCAGGCGGCTTGCAATGCGCATGCGGCCCATTTGCGCCGCTATGGTCCGCCCCCAGGCGCATATTTTCTGGTCAATTGTACGCATGCCGATGCGCTAGCATATTTCTTGGTGGTTAGGCACAAGACGCTTGAAAGCTGTTCTTCGTCAGAAAAAGGAAGTCTTTCTTTTAAGCGACATCACAGGTTTGCCGCATGCCGGTGGATGCGGCGCGCTCCACCGCGGCCAGCATGCGATGCCGCGCAACCGCAATGTCGAAGCCGGGCGCCGTATGGGAACCGGTGGCGATATCCTTGGCAAGCAAGGCGTAAATCTGGCCGACATTCTGGGCAAAGGCCGGCAGTTCTGGAGTCCAGCGATATTTGGCCGGTATTTCCATGGGAGCGAGCGCCTGCGCTGCGCCGGTGGCGCCAGCCAGGGCAAGTGGAAACATTTGCGCATGGCCGCCTATTGAGGTGACTTGCAAATCGCCGTCTGTACCGTTGATTTCCCAAAGCAGGTTGGTGCCACGCGCCACGCCACCGCGATAGTGAATGCTGGCCGTGGCACCCCCCTGCAGCACACCCTGCACGAGCACCTGGTCCTCGCTGGTCATGGGGTGCGTAACATTATCCGGCACGAGCAGGAAGCTCGCGCGGCGATTGGCGAGAATAGACTCGAGTTCAGTGAATTCTCCGAGCGCCTGGCAGACGGCATCGACCGTGTGGCCAAAGGGAATAGTGAGCAGGGTAGCGCCGTTTTTCTTGTCGGCGGTATAGGCGTTCGGAACGTCGATCACGGCGCCCCAGCTCATGCCGGAGCCGATGAGCGTTGTGGAAAGCACCTGGCCAATGTGGCCGGTGGCGATGAGATCGCGCACATAGAGCATGAGAGGCGCGCAGCGCGCCTGCAGACCGACCGCAACGTGCACGCCCTTGCGATGCGCCAGATCGGCCATTTCCTCGGCCTCCCCGAGGCCGTTGCCGAGCGGCCATTCGCAATAGACATGCTTGCCGGCATTCAACGCAGTGCGGACGAGTTCGAGATGGTGCGGCACCTTGACGGTGACGGCGACGAGATCGACCTCCGCTGCATGGGCAAGAGCTTCGGCGTTATCGAAATAAAGCGGCACGCCGAACTGCTCGGCCGCGGTGCGGGCGGTTTCCATCTTCGTCGTGCTCAGCGCGCGGATTTCATACTCCGGCAATCCCTGCAGGGCTGGAATGTGGCCGAGCGCGGCCCAGCTGCGGCCGGGAGTCACGCCGATAATGCCGACGCCGATTTTCTTGCTCATGAGCGGTTCTCCCGAAATCCGTTGGCGATGAGGCGGGCTTACGGCGCGAGGCCGAACATAACGAGAAGCAGCAGCGCGGCGAGCATTACCCAGGCTTCAAAGACAAGCCGCAGCGGCATCGCTGCTCGGCGGAGTTCCATGAAATTCAAACCGATGACGCGCGCCTTGAAGAAAGCAATGACGAGAATGATGGAGCCACCAATGCGTGGACCAAGTGCCGCACCTTCCAGTGACGAAGAATATGAAATTAGCGTGGCGCCGACAAGCAGCAGCCAGATGGCGAACGGGGAAGCAAGAGATTTCACGCCGCGCATGATTCAGTGATGCAGGAATAGAATAGCATACAGTACAACCCAAAGAATGTCCACGAGATGCCAGAAAATACCACAAGCCTCCATGATGGCGGTGCGTTGCGGCGTGGCCGGCTGCGCCGACATGGCACGCAGGAAGGCCAGCGCTACAATGCCAACGATGACATGCAGGAGATGAATGCCGGTGAAGGCAAAATATAGCATGAAGAAATCATTCAGCACCGGCGAGGCGCCTGCCTGGATTTCCGATCTGTATTCAAAGAATTTGACGAGCACAAAGCCGGAACCGAGCAGCATGGCGCCGGTGACAAGGCGTTTGGCGTGAAGCGCGGCGCCGGCCCGCGCAGCGGTGATCGCCTCCATCACCAGCCAGGAACTCGTGAGAAGGAGCAGTGTGTTGATCAGACCACTGGTCTGGCTGAGCTTGGTTTGCGCCGTCTGGAACATCGCGTGGTCGTCCAGGCGGTACGACGCGAAGGTGGCGAAGAACAAAGTGAAGACCAGCAGGTCGCCGAATATGATGATCCATACCCCAGGCTCGCCGGGAATAGCCGAATGCGCTTCATCCGCCATATAATCACGCCGCTGTGGTTCCGCCGGCATGGAGCATGGCATAGCCCGCATCGGAAAGCCCAGTGCAATTAAGATGGCGAGATGGGGATTGGGAAGAGCTGCACATCTTGGCGCTTTTCCCCATGATAGCAGCCGCCTTAACGACGGACGAGGGATGTGATGAACAACACTGAGTCACCTGGTATGAGATTGCCGCAGCGTATCATCCCGTGGCCCGTTGCGATCGGTCAAATGGCGCGCGATCGCCTCCTGCAGATGCACATCGAGGCTGACGAGCGCCTCGGCGAAATCGAGATGCATGTCCGCAGCATCGAAAAACGCGCCCGTCTCCAGCGCTGGCATACACCGGCCAGCGCCGCCCAACCGCCGCCCGGGACTACGCAGATAATTCCGACGTCGATGCTTGCCTCATTCGGCTACCTGTACCGGGGACGAATCAGAAATTATACGACAAACGAACGCCATATTCCCGCGGCGGCCCGGGCACGAACCAGCCGCCCGTCGCGGTGTATGGCGCTATATGCGTGATGTACGCCAGATTGGTCAAGTTTGTTACAAAACCGTTGACCGCCCAATGGCCGTCATCCGATTGCCACCCAAGATTGGCATTTACCAGCCATTTCGAAGGCACGCCGTAGAGATTATCCGGCGTATAATAAAAGGAGTCGGTGAAGGTTGCGATAATGCCGGCATTGATGTCGCCGAACAACGCTTCTACCGGGTGTGAATAATTGAGCCTCAGGTTCGATGTCCAATGCGGCGCCAGCGGCAGCTGGTTTCCCTTCAAATTCCCCGACTGATTGCTCAGCCCCAATCCGCCATCCGCAATGCAGGTCGGGTCGGTTGGGGCCTCCGGACAGGGTCTGTTGATGGGCCCGTCGGGGAAGTTATCGAAGCTTGCGTCCAAGTAAGCGATCGAGGCGCCAAACGTCAAACCCTCGTACAGCCGCGCCGTCAGCTCCGCCTCGACACCATTCGTGGTGCTGCTCGCGGCATTCACCACGCTGGTAACGCCGGTGGTCGGATTGGTGATCTGCACCTGCTGGTTTTTGCTATTGTAATGAAAATAATCGGCATTCAGCTGGATGTTGCCGAACTGGGACTTTGCCCCCACTTCGATGGCATCAAGCTGTTCGTCCTGCACCTTTTCGACCGGCGCCGGCGACGGATTCGGCAGATTGAAGCCGCCGCTTTTGAAGCCGCGCTGCCAACTCGCGTAAAGCAGAACATTCTTCATTGGCCGATAATTAAGACCAATCTTTGGGGCAAACTGGTCGGACGAAAAGCTATCCGGCGCGTTGTGGTAAATAAAGGTCTGCGAGCCGGGGATAAAATCGGAAAGGTGGAGGTTCGAATAAGGCTGTGTGACCTGCGCCAGATAGACGTTGTTGTATTCCAGGTTTTTCGTCAGCGACGTGTACCGCGCGCCGGCAACTATGTCGAGGTTCGGCAGGATGCTGTAGGAGGCCTGCACATAGGGTGAAACCGAGTCGTATTTCTCCTTGCCATCGCCGCCGAGGAAGGAATCGGGCACACCGGTTGCCTCCGCGATGCCGTAGCCGGCGACGCCGAAATTATGCCGCCCGAGTTCGTGATAATAATACACGCCCGCGGTATATTTCAGCGGACCGTCGCCGGTTGAAACCGCCTGGAATTCCTGGCTCCAGGCATCGGTCAGTTCTTCACCCGTTTTCGCGTTGATCAGCGGCGCCGATGTCGTGTCCAGATCGGCATAGCCCCTGAACAAATCCTGCCAGTAGCCGGAAATGGAGGATAGAACAACGTTATCGAGCGCGTAATCCGCCCGCACTTCCAGGCCACGGTCCTGTAGGTGTTCGGTATTGCCGGCACTCACATTGCCGCCATTCGTGTAATAGCCGCTGCTGGGAACGCCGCCCAGCGCCACGCCGGTTTCTTCCGGCAGGCCGGGGAAAAGCGAGAGAAACGCCTGGCCCTCATGATCGCGCTTATCAACGTAGTTACCGATCACTTTCACGGTCAGCTGGTCGTTGGGTTTGTAGAAGAGCTTGCCGTGCGCGATGATAGAGTTGCGATCTTCCAGGTTCGGGCCGCCATTGAGGGAATGCACATAACCGTCGTTATGATCATACTCGACGGCGAGCCGACCGGTGAGGCCTGGCAGGATCTGCCCACTGATATAATCGTCGGTGCCGACCTGACCGTAGTTGCCAACCGTCACTGCGGTGCCGAAATGCAGTTGTTCCGTCGGGTCGCGGGTGATGATGCGGATGGCGCCGCCAGTGTCGCTCATGCCGTAGAGCGTGCCCTGCGGCCCTTTCAGCACTTCAACACGCGCAACGTCGCTGAACGACAAA
>DATJOH010000275.1:0-2530 GCA_035507235.1 Acetobacteraceae bacterium | reverse complement strand
GAACCAAAAAACTTTTATCCGTTACGGGCATGCAGAGGCCGCCGATTTGAACCGGCTGGTGGACGCCACTGATAAAAGTCTTTTGCTTCTTTTCTTCAGAAAAGAAGTTCTTTCCTGCTTGTTCTCCCTTTCGCCCAACCTGAGCGGTTACCTCTTCTTTTTAAAAAAAAGAAGGATATTTCTTACGCTTTATTAAGTCTTCCCTACTCCCACGCCCATCAGCGTCTCCAGCACCACGCGGTAGGAATTCGGCATCGCCATGGCATGCCGTGTCTCCCGGTCGATCATCACCAGCGTGGTACGTCCGGTAGCAATGCAACGCTCGCCGACGAAAATGCCCTGTCCCATGGCGTAGGAACTGCGTCCAATGCCCACCACCCGCGTGCCGATATCCACCGCCGCCGGCCAGTGCAACTCGCGCCGATAATCGATTTCCACCCGCGCCATCACCACCGCGGCGGTGGCCGGCTGATGCGGCATGAGATGCGCATGGCCGAATGCCGTGCGCCCGCTTTCCAGCAGCGCCGCAAAGGCGACGTTGTTGACGTGGCCAACCATGTCGGTGTCGCTGAAACGGATTTTTTCTGTTTCGAAATAGCTGAACGTGACGCGCTCGGTGAGATTGAATTCGCGGGTCATGCAGCCGCCTGCAGTGGCGCGCAGGATGCCGCGAGCCATGCTTGGGCAGCGCTGGGCAGATGCGGACCTACTTCGCGATGCACCCGCGCATGGTAATCATCCAGCCAGGCGATTTCGTCGGCGCGCAGCAGCCCGGGTTCGATCAGCGCGCGGTCGATCGGCGCCAGGGTCAGCGTTTCGAAACAGAGAAACGGCTTTTCCCCAGCAATATCGGCCGGCCGCACCAGCAGCAGATTTTCGATGCGGATGCCGTAGGCGCCGGGCCGGTAATAGCCGGGTTCGTTGGACAGGATCATGCCGGCCGCGATGGTCGCCGGCCGCAGATAGGGCGAGATCGAGGCAGGGCCTTCATGCACCGAAAGATAGCTGCCCACCCCGTGCCCGGTGCCGTGATCGTAATCGAGCCCCGCCTGCCACAGCGCCGCCCGCGCGAAGGCGTCCAATCGCACGCCGGCGACATTCTCCGGAAACATTGATGTCGCGATGGCGATATGACCTTTCAGAACGCGTGTAAAATGGTCGCGGATCTCCGCTGGTGGCGCTTCCGGGCCAATCCAGATCGTGCGTGTCACGTCTGTCGTGCCGTCGTCGTACTGGCCGCCGCTATCGATGAGCAGCACTTCGTTCGGCCGTATCGGGCGGTCGGTTTCCGGAGTGGCGCGGTAATGGATGATGGCGCCGTGCTCGCCGGCGCCACAAATGGCGGCAAAACTGTCGCCGCGGAAATGCGCCTGTTCGGCGCGCAAGGCGTTCAGCCGGGCGGCCGCGGAAATTTCGGTGTCGCGCGGTGGCTCGGTCGCCAGCGCATGCAGAAAGCGGGTCAGCGCCACCGCGTCGCGGCCATGCGCGGCCCGTGCGCCCTGCTGTTCCGTCTCGTTCTTGCGGGCCTTCGGCAGCAGGCAAGGGTCGGTGGCGGCAACGATCGTGGCGCCGGCCTCGCGCAGCCGGTCCGCGAACCAGGCGGCGGTGCCCGCCGGGTCCAGCCGCACCCGCTTGCCGGCAAGCGCCGCGAGCGCCGCCGGCATGGCATCGCGTTCCGCGATCGCGACGTGGTTGCCCAGCGCCGCCCGGGTCTCCGGCGGCAACTTCCGCGCGTCCATGAACAGGTCGAACCGCGCCGCTTCGTCGGCGTGCGCTATGCCGAACCCGAGCGCCACCGGGGTATCCGGAATGTCGCTGCCGCGGATATTGAGCAGCCAGGCAATCGACGCGGGATCGGTGATGATCGCCGCATCCTGCCGTGCCGCCCGCAGGCTCGCCGCAATCGCTTCGCGCTTTTCGGCGCTGCCGGCGCCGGCGAAGGCCACATCATGCGGCACCGCGGGTGCCAGCGGCGGCGCCGGCCGGTCCCGCCAGGCGACATCCACCGGGTTGCGTGCCACCGGCCGCAAACTGATGCCTTCCTCGCGATAGGCCTTCAGCCCCTCCTCGCTATGTAGCCAGGGGTCGTAGCCGAGCACGCCTTCGCCGATGCGTGCCGCGATCCAGGGCGCCGGCGGCGCCTCGGTAAGATGCAGCCGCTCCCACAGCGCCGCGTCGGTCTGCGACGCGAGTTGCAGCACGTAGCGCCCATCGCTCCACACCGCGGCAGTCTCTGGCAGCACAACCGCAAGTCCGGCGCTGCCGGTGAACCCGGTGAGCCAGGCGAGGCGCTCGGCGTTCGCCGGCACATATTCGCCGAGATGCTCGTCGTTGCGCGGCACCAGGAAACCCGCGATTCCCTCCGCCTGCATGGCGGCGCGAACGGCGGCGAGGCGGTCTTGCATGTGGCGTGGTCTCCCTGAGCGCAGGCAGGGATTGCCAACATGGCCGCAAAACCACAACCGGGTCGGGTCGGCCGCTGTGGCGGCCGATAGTGTGCCTACTGCAGCGCGCGGTCCGGCGCGTCGGA
>DATJOH010000274.1:0-2058 GCA_035507235.1 Acetobacteraceae bacterium | reverse complement strand
CAGATAAAAGTTTTTTGCTTCTTTTTTTCAAAAAAGAAGAATCTTCCTGCCTGTCGGCGCATGCCGCGTTTCGCGTCTGCCAGTATAAAAGGCCTTTATGGAGCCTCAGTGTCACGCGATTCGCGCCGCTGACGTCGAGGTGGGCGGCGCCGTTGGTCCAGCGCAGGGTGGGTTCCGGGTCGTGCCAGCCGGTGGCGAGGCGCGGATCGTGCAAAGCGAGTGGGATGCCATCGAATGCCAGGTGCGTGACGCCGACCCCAAGGCGGCGGCCGTCGGCGTGTTCGGGCCCCCTATGCGACGGCGCGGCGGTGCGTGAGCGCAGCAGCGCGAGGCGTGTGCCGGCGGGGAGTGCGAATTCGAGGTCCTCTCCGACTGGGGAGGGCGAGAGTGGGGTTTGATCCGCGAAGACGGCGAGTGCGGGATCCAGCGTGGGGGTGAACCCGAGCGTTTCGGCGCGGGCGAGCAGGCGCGCGCGCAGCGGTGCGCGTTCTGCCGCGGTTGCCAGGCGCGGCGCGCAGGCCGCAACATCGGGGCGGTGGCCGGCGAAGTCGGGGTGCAAGGCCACGAGCGCGCCGGCGTTCTGGAAGCCGGCGCGGTTGCCGACATCTAGGTCGGATTCCGCTGCCAGGCCTTCCGCCAGAAGAAGATCGTGCGTATCGAGTTCGATATGATAATAGCTGATGGCGGGCGGTATTTCCTGGCGGATGGTGGCGCCGTTCAGAAGATAGCGGGCGGTAACGAGCGCGCCATCGAGAAACACTGCATGGTCGGGCGAAAGGCGCAGGTCACGCCGCGGAACGCCTGGTGCGATCGCGTCTGCGACGATGCGGACGGGGGCGATTTTTTCGGGCGACGGGTGGCGGCGCAGATCGACATCGCGCCGGCCGATCCAGCGAATGGCGGCCAGGCCGCCGCGCCGCAATGCCACCACGCGATCGCCGGGCACGAGGGATTCAACCGGAACTTCGCCGCGCTCCGCAAGAATGCGGGCTCCCGCCGCGAAGCATAGCGATGTGATTTCGATGGAGGCGATCCAAGGGTCGCCGGCGATATCCGTAGAGACGGCATTATTGACATCGACATACTCGGTCGCGACTTCGGGGCCGCCGGTCGATGTAGAATAGGCCCAGCTATCGCCGTCGCCGGTGCTGGTCACTTCGATCCAATAACGTGTATTGGCGGTGAGGGTTTCGCTACCGCTTGGCGTAATGTCGACCAGGGTGGGGGTGCCGGACAAGGTGGAATCGTCGATCGTGGCGAGCGTGCCAAGATCGGTGCCAAGGCCCGGACCGCCATTGTCGGTCCAGAGGGAGACGGTGATGGTGCCGGCGCCGGGGTCGAAACTGGCGAGGTCGAGTTTGATATCCTCGAGCACGGACGCACTTGCGTCCGTGGTAAAGGATTGGGCATTTGCTGCCGAACCGATCCCAGAGGTGCCCGAAATCGGATCGCCCGTGCTGTCGAAAATGATGGTGCCGTTGCCGGGCGGCGGCGGGCGCGTATCGATGAGCAATTCGCTGGCCGGCATGGCAGGGTCGAGGATTGTTGCGCCGGTATTGTCGGTGGAAACCCGTATGTGGGATGCTTTGTGAGTCGACATGACAGCGCCATCTCCTGACCGCGCCTGTGTTCATCGTCCGCCTCACCAAATGGTTAAGATCACACGGTGTCGCTTTGTCAGCTTGGCTAATTCACGGAAGATTTACTGCGGTAGCATGGCACAGAAGAAAGAAGTGTTCTTTTTGAAAAAAAGAACCAAAAAACTTCTATCTGTTACGGGCAACACCGGTGCTACCCGTCTAGCCTGGCCGCTGCGAGCCACAGGTAAAAGTTTTTTGGTTCTTTTTTTCACTACTGTCCGGTTTAACTGAAACGACTTTGATCTAACCGGCTGATCAGAAACGGCTTTATGGCATAGAAACCATGCGGTCGATTTGAACTCGCGTAGGGTGCCTCGGGATGTTTTCCGGGGAGGCGCGCGTGAACACGGGCAAGACGCTGTTTGCTCAGCTGATGGAGTTCGTGCCGTGGGACACGTTCAGGCGTATTGTCGCCCGA
>DATJOH010000273.1:0-2831 GCA_035507235.1 Acetobacteraceae bacterium | reverse complement strand
TGCGCCGCGACAACGCTCTGATGCTCGCTCATGCGTTGATCTTGCTGGCGATTCTACAAAAACCGCAACCCTAACCCCCGGATTTAGGTTAATTCGGCTCAAGCGCGACGAAGCTTACCCGCCATCGGCAAGGCCAGCCGCCGGCGTTATAAGTGCCGCGTATCTGGGAAAGAATGGGACCAAAGTTCTTTGCTTCTTTCTTTCAAGAAAGAAGAATCTTCCTTTCTGAAGAAAAGAAGCAAAAGACTCTTGCTCGTTGGCTTCCGCGTATGATTACGAGCGATCGCTGACTATGCCTCTGGCGTAACAAGCGCCACGCTGGGGAAATACATCCGGTACCGACGCGGATCACGCGTCAGCACGGTCAATCCCTCCACCGCGGCCTGCGCGCCAATGAAAAAATCGGCGAGCACGCCCGAACGCGTGCCGCCGCACCGCCGGTCGCGCAAGAAAGCCTTTCCGGCCAGGAACAGAGCGGGCCCCGGCATCGGGCGCCGGTCAATGCCCATGTCGCCCAACACCCCGTCCACCTCTTCGGGCGACCGGTACCGCACCGAGAACGCCGCGTAGATCACATCGTTGATCGAAACGCGGCCAGAAAGCCTGGCATGGTCGAGCTGCTCCGCCGACCATGCGGCGAAGGCGGTATCATTCGTTATGATATCGAACAGCGCATCGCTGTCCACCAGAATCATGCACCACCGCGCACCAGCGCCATCAATTCGTCGGTGGTCATGCCGGGGCCCGCGTGGCCAATGAACCGGGCAAAGAAACTCTCAGGCGGCGCCGCCCCATGTTTGACGAGGGCAATCCGCCGATCCAGCAACAATTCGAAATCCACCTGACTGCCCGGCTCAATACCCAGATGCTCGCGCACCGCCTTGGGAATGGTCACCTGTCCTTTCGTCGTCACCGTCGTCGTCATGCCGACCTCGTATTACCTCTCCGCACGCGGTAACACCACCGCCGACGCCATCAGGCCATCCCCGCCGGCGTGCCGCCGGTCTCGCAAGCGCTGCGCGGCAAGGCGCGCCAAAACCGTGCCATCGCGCCGGAGACCCCCCACCCCTGGAAAAAATTCCTTGACTAGCGCCCCGCATGTTCCTATTATGTTCCCGTCACCACCAAGGCCAAACCCAGAGAGCGAGACCGGAAAGCTGAACCTGCATGACCATCATTGCCGCCTGCGCCCTGCCCGACACCGACTGCGACGAAGCTGACCCCATCCGGGCGCTCGCGACCCTCGCCGCGCGCGCCATGTGCGTGGCCCGCCGCGCCGTCGAGCAGTACGAAGCACTCACCTCCCAGCAGGCGCCACAGCCCGAACCCGCCACCGCGCGCGAACAGCCGGACCCCGGCATCCTCTTCACCCGCGCCGCCCGTGTCGTGCTGAACTGCATCACCAAGGAATGCCGTCTTCGCGCCGGTCTCCCCCTCGCTCCGGCCCGCCCGCGCGCCATCCCCCGCGCGGACGCCTCCACCCGTAACGACGTCGCCGCCGCGCCCCTGCGCCAGGCGCGCCCTGCCGTCACCCGCAACCACCCGCAGGGTGAAGAAATTCCGCGCCAGGGCCAGGAACAAGGCCTCGCCGCCCGCGCCGCGCCCGATCACCCGATCGGCACCCAAGCCCTCCTCCAGCGCGTCTGCGCCGCCGCCGGCATCCGCCTCAATCGCGCCCGGCGCCGCAGTCTCGCCCGCGACCTCATCTTCGATTCTCTCCCCGTCGAGGCCCCCGTCCCTTCCTGATATTGCGCGCCGCGCCGGCCCGGCGAACACCGGTCACTCCCCTGCAATGCAGCGCTGCATTGCGGGCCCGCCGCGCGTGCCTTGTTCTGTTCTACAAATGAAACACGGTTATTCCTTCGAAACAACAGCGGCACCCCCCGCCCGCCGGCGCCCCGCCGCCATCACAATCCCGATCGCCCCCAGAATGAACCCCGTCGCCACCACCTCCCGCAACGTCAGCGCCTCGCCCGCCAGCCAGGCCCCCAGCGCCAGCGCCACCACCGGATTGACATAGGTGTACGTCGCCACCCGCGCCGGCGGCCAGATCTGCACCAGCCAGGCGAAGGCGGAAAATCCCACCAGCGACCCAATCGACGCCAGATAGAAAAACCCCGCCGCCGAACGGGCCGAAACCTGTGACAGCGCAAAACCATGCCAGGCACCTTCCGGCACGCTGATGGCGAGACAGGCCAGACCGCCAACGATCATTTGCAGCCCGCTCGCCATCGCCACGTTGCCCGCCGGCCAGCGCCTGTTCACCGCGCCGCCAAAACTCCAACTCACGACACTCACGAGCACAATTGCGACGCCGCCCGCGTCAACCGCATGGGCGCCCGGGTCCATGAGAATGACGACACCGGCGAAGCCGGCCGCGAGGCCAAGCCAGGTCGCGCCGCTTGGCGCGGCGGCGGCGCCGAGCACCCAGGCCGCCAGCGGCATCATCAGCGCCTGCATGGCCCCCAGCACCGCCGCCTGGCCGCTCGCAATGCGCTGCTCGCCTGCCGCCAGCATCGCCTGGCCGCCGAGAAACAGCAGCAATGCCCCCAACGCCAGCGGCGCGCCCTGCCGCGGCGATGGCAGCCGCGCACCGCGCGCCATCGCGAAAATCGCCAGAACCAGCCCCGCGAGGATTGAGCGGACGCCCACCATCAACAGCGGCGGAATGGTCTCCACCGCCACGCGTATGGCCAGGTAGGTTGAACCCCAAACGAAACAGACGGCGATATAAGCGGCGATGGGTCCGATCCCGCCGCGCGTCGGGGTAGCAGGCATGGCCGTTTGCTAGCGGCGCAGGCAAGGGAACGAAAGGGCCGTGGCAACCGCGC
>DATJOH010000272.1:0-2894 GCA_035507235.1 Acetobacteraceae bacterium | reverse complement strand
CTCCCATAAATCTCATTGCGGCATAGGCTGGCGGCCGCCCCACGCGTTGCCTCAGGGCCAGACGGCGAGCAGGGCGCGCAGCGCCGCAACCAAAGCGAGCGGTTGCTCCAGCATCACATGGTGCCCGCACGCCGGCAGCATGATGCGGGCGACTTCATTACCAAGCGGCAGGCTCGCCGCCGCGGCGGCGACATGCGAATGCTCGGCAATCATGTGCACCGTCGGCACAAGCGGGCGTAGCGGCGTTGCATAGGGGCCCTGTTCCATGCCGGCCTCGAACTTCATCCAGTAGGCAGGGTCGGCACGCCAGCACCAGGCGGGCGCATCATCGGGGCCGGCCAATTGTTCGACAGCGTGGCGCGCCACATGCGCGACCAAGTCGGGCACACAGGCCGGCCCAGGCGGCGCCAGCCTGAAGCGGGCCAGCGCTTCCGCCTCTGTGGCGAACAGGCGCCGCGACGGCTCCCGCGCAGGCACCTTGCCGCCCGGCGCGCGGAAGCTGGTATCGACCAGCACCAGTCCCCGCATTGTCTCCGGCGCGTGCACCGCACCGTGCATGAGATGTGCCCCGCCCATGGAATGACCGATGAAAATCGGCATGCCCGTTTCGGCAAGCGCGGCAGCTTCCACACACGAAAGGGCATCGGCGAAAAAATCCGCGCTAGCATAACGGTCCCGCCAGTCGGAACCGCCGTTGCCCGGCAGCGACATCGCCGCCACGCGATAATTCGCGGCAAGCAGCGGCGCCACGCTATCCCACCAATGCGCGTGCGCGCCTGCGCCGTGCAGCAGGAACACGCCCGGCAAGCCGCGCTCGCCCCAGATGAGAAGTTCCACCTGCGTGCCGCCGGTGGGGACGCGCAGCGTCTCGTTGGTTAGCGGCATAATCGACAAGAAGCGAAAGGAAGAATCTTCTTTTTCTGAAGAAAAAGAAGCAAAAAGATTACGTTGAGCCTAGCGGCACTTAAGGTAGTTGGCCGCACCGGCTGCCTCCGAGACTCTTAAGTCGCCGATAGGCTCAACGTAGTCAAAAGTTTTTTGCTTCTTTTTTTCAAAAAAGAAGTTCTTCTTCTTGCTCATGCGCCGCCAGCGTAAAGCTCGATGCCCATAGCCGCCATTTCCCGTTCGGCCCAGAACAAACGGCCCGTGTATTCGCTGGGATTTTCGCATGCCGCGAAATAAACCAACATTCGCGACGGCACCGTCATCGGCACGGCAACCGTATCATCCAGGCCGCTTTCCTTCACCCGTATGGCGACGAGCTCGGTGGACACCAGGCCGGGATGCATACCGATAATCGCAATACCCTTCGCGTGCAGCTCGGGCGCCATACAGTTTCCGAAACGATCGAGTGCGCGCTTGCTGGCATAATAGCCGGGCACCGCCAGGCTGAAGCCGCCGATGGCGTCGAGTTTGATCGGCTCCTCCGCCTGGCGGAAAACCTCGCCGCTGCCGGTTGAGAGATTGATGATCCGGCCGCCGCCCCGCTTTTCCATAATCGGAACGACAAGCTGCGTGAGGGTAAAGGGGGCGTGGGTGTTGACCGCGAATTGATACAGCCATTCCTCGCGCGTCAGGTCGAGAAAGGATTTGCCCCAAATATCGCCGGTTGTCGCGGCGGCGTTGTTGATGAGGATATCGACACCGCCGAAGCGATCGACCGCGGCATTGACCAGCGCCTTGAGGTCATCCTCGTGCGCCAGGTCGGTGGCGACGGCAATCGCTTGTCCGCCCGCGGCCTCGATCTGGTGAAGCGTTTCGCCGATGGTCCCCGGCAGGGTGGAATCCGGCTCGACGGTGCGGGCCGCCAGGACGACGTGAGCGCCGCGACGGGCGAAATCGAGCGCGGCCTGTTTGCCAACCCCCCGGCTGGCGCCGGTGATGATGACGATCTTGCCGCTCAGATCGCGTTCGCGCTGCCGGACCATTTCTGGCCTACCGCTGGTAGTGGCGTCCGCCTTGCCAATGGCGATTTCGAGATTTTGCGAAATATTGCTCACGCGCGACTGGCTCCCTTGTATTCCAATATTGGAACGCTTATCCGTGTTTTTGGAATATTGGGGTTGACGCGTGAGCAGTGTCAACTGCTTTATCGATGCGAGACAGGGAGCGCTCTGTGCCGGAATCCTCAAATCCCACCAGCCGTGTGATGGACGTGCTCAATTTCCTGGCGGCGCATCCGACAGAGTCTTTCACTTTGGCCGAAATCGCCAGGCACCTTGGGTTGAGCAATGGATCCGCGCACCGGATCCTGACGACAATGGCGTGCGCGCGGTTCCTTTACCGCAATGAAAAGCGCCGGACCTATGCGTTGGGCATGGCGATGGTGGCGATCGGGCAGGCGGCGATCGAAAAACATCGCGGCATCGAAATCGCCCGGCGCGAAATCGCGCGCCTGGCCCTGGATCTGAATGTGCAGTGCAGCGTGAATACCGTTGTCGATGACGAAATCCTGGTGCTGGTCAAGGAGGGGACGGCGCAATCCCATCTCGGCCTGACACGTGTGGGCGAACGCCGCCCCCTGGTGCCGCCGGCTGGGCTTTGCCATGTGGCCTGGGCTGGGGAGGACGCGATCCAGGCCTATGTTGCAAAGGCCGATGCATACCTAAGCGAGGCGATACGTGCGCACTTATTGGCCGCGTTCCCGGTAATCCGGCGCCGGGGCTTTGCAGTTGCCGCCTTTGGCCCCAGCTCGCACAAAACACGGCAGGCAATGGCAATCGCACACGATGAAATTCGCGACGCCGCCTATTGGTCGCGGGTGTTCGAGCTGGTTGAGCAACTGACCCAAAACGAAATTCAACTGCTCGCCCTTGATGGCGGCGTCGGCGCTGGCGTCAGCTACATATCGGCACCGGTATTTTCACCCTCCGGAACGGTTGCATTTCAATTGG
>DATJOH010000271.1:0-12780 GCA_035507235.1 Acetobacteraceae bacterium | reverse complement strand
CTGGCACTCGACGAACTGGAGGCCGAACGCACCGCCGGCCGCGCTCAGCGCGCCGGAGTCACATTAACGCCGCCCGAGCTGCCCCTGCTGGATTCGACGCTGATAAGCGGCCTGCGCATTTGCATCGGTGCGCCAAAGAATCGTGCGGACCTTACGGTTGGGCTCGAACGGTTGCGCGGCGCCCTATCGAGACATTCGGAAATTCCGGCGATCGCGCTGATATGATGGTGCGAGTAGAAAGAAAGCAGTTCTTTTTTTAAAAAACTTTGCCCCTAGCATCGAACTGCCGGACCAGGGATGCGATATCAAACAGATAAAAGTTTTTTGGTTCTTTTTTTCAAAAAAGAACTCTTCCTTCTTCTTACGGATTCGCCACAAAAAACGTCAGCGCCGCATAATTGCCGCACGACCCGCCGCTCGGATAATTGGAAACGCCGATCGGAAACGCCCCAGCGCTCGTCAGGTCGGCCGAGGTCAGTGCCACGTCGATTTCCTTGGAACTCACATAAGTGGAGCCACGGTAGGTATTATTCACGAATATTGCCGCGCTCGGCGCAAAGCCGTCGCCCTTGATTTTCACCGTACCGCCGGCGCCGCCGCTCACGAACAGATTCGGTGACAGCGCGGCGAGCGAAAACGGTGTCGAAGTTACGTTATAGGTGGCAACCGCAAGTTCCTCGTCATTGATGGTGAGTTTCTGACTGGGTTTCTTGCCCGAGAGATTGCCTGTCCAGCCTGTTGGCACCAACCCGGTTGGGTTTGCCGCTGCCTTCACGGTTGCCACCGTGCCGGCATTGTAGAAGCCGCCGGAGGATTTCGGCTTGATGGTGACGTTCGCCGCGCAAAGCGGTTCGCTGTAGGCGATCGGCACATATTGCGCCGTGTAGGTTGCGGCGAGCGTGCTGGCGCCGGTTGGCACGATGATCTTGTGGGAAAGCTTGCCGCCGTCACTCCAGGAATCGAACAGATAGCGTGTGTTCACACTCCACGGCTCATTTGGCGAAAACCCGGTGACAAGATGTTTGCTGCCGGCACCCCAGCCGGAAAACACGTCCGCGGCGAAATTCTGCGGCGCCTTGTAATAGGTGCCGTCCACGGTGAACCAGAATCCGCCGGGATTGGTGGTGATCGTGGTGATGGGATCGGTACTGAAATAGGCGCCGACGCTATAGGGCACCCCGCCATCCGGCACATAATCCGGTTTGGGATTGGCGCTGTACGGTGCGGCGACACCGCCCCAGGTCACGAACTGATAGGCGCCGCTCGGCGTCGCGGTGATTGTCACCGGCTGCCGTGCGACCAGATATTGTCCGGAAACGCCGGGATAGGATTGCGGCGCCGGCGATACGCCGACAGTGCCGGTTCCCGCGACGGTACTGCCCGTATAGGCGGCGAGCTGCACGAAATTCGCCGTATACACCGTCACCGCCGGTGAGCTTGCTGGCTGCGCGATCGTATTGTTGCCGGGCAGAGCCGTAACCGTGTGGCTCGCCGCCGTATTATCGTTCCACCGGCCATAGATGTAGGTGCTGGTCGCGCCACCGCTGGTCAGCGTCTGTGCGTCGGCCCCCACCGACAGCGTGTGTTTCGATTTCAACGCCCAGGTAAAGGATTGCGGCGTGGTCACGCTGGTGCCGTCGACCATGACGGAGAGCCCCGGCGGATTGCTTGTCACGGTCACTTGCGTCGGCGCCGCGCCGTACAGCCGCTTGACGCTATCGATATCCGCGGCGGTGTAACCGACGTAATTCGAAAGCGGCATGCCCGGCGGAATGGTATCCAGCACCGGCCCGCCATTGCGGCTGAACGCGAACGGGATGTACATCATCACCGACCCGTAATCGAACAGCGTCAGATCCTGGTAATTGTCGCCCTGCTGGGTGAAATTATCCTCGGATCCCTTGATGACGTTGTTGAAATTGACGCTGATGTAGCTGTCGCGGTCCGGCCGCGTCATTTCATGATACAACCCAAGCACGTGGCCCATTTCATGCAGCAGCGTGCCGAGGCTGCACAGATAGGACCCGCCGACATATTGCGGGCCGCCGACCCGGCCCACGCTCGATTCGCAGGTGCCGCTGCCATTGGTCGTGTCGAAATTGAAAATCACGTAGTCGGGCTGGTTCGTGTAGGGCACGAACTGAATGATGCCCGGAAAGGTGTTATTGAAGGCAGTGAGCGCGGCGCTCAAATTGTTCGCCGCCGTCTGGATGGTGTAGGGTATTTCCGCCACCTCCTGCGGGTCGGTGGGCCAGAGATATTGCGCATAAGCAACGCCTATGCCGGGATGCGGCGGGCCGCCCCCTCCCTGCGGCAGTGAGGTCACGTGGTCGAGCACGATATCGCCCTCGAACAGCTTCTGACCGTGCACGATATGATAAATGACCGGCCGGCCGCGAAACAGGCCGGTTCCCATCCGGTCCGGCGCCGCCTGGGCGCCGCCTGCCGCCAGCACCGCCGCGAAGCCCACCAGACAGCACGTAACTCTCATCGCCCGCACCCACCCCATGGAACGAGCCGATCCTGCCATGATTGCGCCTTGCGCGCGATTCACAGCGTCGTGCACACCCCGCGAGCTGTGTTACATCTATCCGCTAGGTTGCCGCCCGGCCGAATCGAGCGCGTCCGGCCACCACGACCTGGGGCGCCACCAGCGCCAGCAGCGCCGCGACCAGCGCTTCTTCCGTGAACGGTTTCGCCAGGATTGGCCGCGTCCGGTGCGCGGGCTCGATGCCGTGCGCGCCATAGCCGGTCTCGAACAGGAACGGCACGCGTCGCGCCGCCAGGATATCCGCAACCGGCCCCGACGAAACGCCGCCGAGGTTTGCATCGAGCAACGCCGCGTCGATCGAGGCCGTCCGCGCCAGCATCACCGCCCGCGGCAGATCGCGGGCGATGCCTGCGATCGCGCAGCCAAAATCCAGCAGCATGTCCTCGACCATGGCGGCGATCATGATTTCGTCTTCGACCAGCAGAATTGACAGGCCACGCAAGGCCGGCGCGTCGATCAAGAATGTCGCTCCGAACCTGCCGGCGCCTTCAGGTTACGCGACGCCGGCGCATTGATATCGGAAACAACGCGACCCTGGCGGTTTCGATCCACGCCCCTCGCCGCATGGCAGGAATAATGCGCGCGCGTCAGGCCGCCTGCCGCCCGGAGCGCGCATCCTCCTCAGAGATTCCACCACCCGACGCCGCATCGGGCTGCACCAGCCGATGAATGAAGGCCAGCTTCGTCACCACCGGGTCGGACAGCACGAACGGATAAAGGTCCGATTCTCCCATGCAGCGATTCAAATTATTCGCCATCAATGTCATCGGCAGCCAGGCGTCGATGATATCGGAGAAATCGGGGGCGCGGAACGGATCCAGATCGAGCCTGGTCGACAAACTTGCCGCGTCCGGCGTGCGCAGCCGCGGACGCAGCGACACCCCGAACGCCGTGCCCATTTCCAGCGTGTCCGTAATATGCAGGTAATGACCAAACGTTTCGGCAAAATCCTCCCAGGCATGGGCGGAGGCATAGGCGCTGACGAAACGTGCCTGCCAGTCCGGTGGCGGTCCATCTGCGTAATGGCGTTGCAGGGCCGCGCCGTAATCCTCGCTATCGTCGCCGAACAGTGCCCGGCATTCATCCAGGCGGCCACCATCGCGCACCAGCACATCCCAGTAATAATGGCCGATTTCGTGGCGCAAATGGCCGAGCAGGGTGCGATAGGGCTCGGCCATGGCAAGCCGCCGGCGCTGCCGCTCCACATCGTCCGCTTCGGAAAGCGCCAGCGTGATCAGTCCGTTATCGTGCCCGGTCATGACGCGCGGGCCATCCGGCAAATCCGCCAGAACATCGAAACAAAGCCCCTCGTTTCCGCCGCTGAGACGCGGTATCAGGGGCAGATCAAGCCGCAGCAGGGAGTAGAACAAACGATGCTTCGCCTGTTGCACGCTCCGCCAGGCCGGCAGCTTCGCCGGATCGCTCAGATCCGGAACGACGCGATTATGCCGGCAGGATCGGCAATAGTCGCCGTGCTCCGACTCAGTCAACAGCCAGTTGCATGCGTCATGCGCCGCGTTCGCGCAGCGCCGCAGCGCACCGTGACGCTCACCTTCCGCGCCAATCGCGCGAACGCCATTGCCGTCCTCCGCCAGCGGCAGCAGAAGATTTGCGTCGGGCAGATATCCTAATGGCGCCTGACATTTCTCGCAGCGCACGTTCTCGAAATACAGAACGTTGCCGCATTGGCCGCAGGTGAAAATTTTCATGCTATATTATCCGTGCGCATCCGCAGAAAAAGGAAGTATTTCTTTTTTGAAAAAAAGAAACAAAAAACTTTTGCTCTTGGCTTCCGGCCGGCGGCGCACGTGTCCAGCGTAGGGTAACCCCAAACAGATAAAAGTTTTTTGGTTCTTTTTTTCAAAAAAGAACACTTCTTCTTTCCGTGACTTGTGCGGGCCGGACGCACGGGGGGTTGAGGGCACGCCCGGCCCGCCTCACCGGTTGCTGGAACACTGCCTAGAGCAGTGGTGCGCGGACACCCAGCAAGCCGGCAACCAGCGAAATGGCAAAAAGGATAAGAAAAAGCGTGAACAAAATACGCGCAATCCCGGCAGCATTCGCGGCAATGCCGGTGAATCCGAGCAATCCAGCCACCAGGGCAATAACCAGGAATGTAAGTGTCCAGCTCAGCATGTCGTTCCTCCCCGCCCCGCGAGAGCGCGAAACGGCGCGGCCCCCTGGCGCAAGAATGCGCGCCTCAGGCAAAGGTTCCGGCGGCGGCCGGCGCCTGGGAACCAGTCCGGCCGCGCTGACGTTGCTGCTCCGGAACTCTGAGGGTGAGGGCGATGCTGCGTCTGGTGCGGTCTTTCATAGCGTTCGCGGAGCAGATCGCCGTGCTCGATGCGTTGGTGGCCGCCGCCCGCCGGCTCGCCGCTTTTGCGGTGTTGAGCTTTGCCGTTGCGGTGCTGGCACTGGCCAGCACCGGCTGCGCCATCGCGTCCTTCTGGATCTGGGCGGCACGGCACTGGGGGCCGGTGATCGCGCCGCTGCTGGTAGCGGCAATCCTCGCCGTGGTGGCATTGATTATCGTCGGCTTCATGGCGGCGGCGCAGCGCCGCGCCCGCCGTAACCGCGCCGAGCGCACGGCTCAGGCGGTGCAAGGTTTGGCGCAGGCGCCGACGCGCCTGCTCACCCTCGCCGCCCAAGGATTCCTGGCAGGGCTCACCACGCCGCACCAATCCGCGGGCGCGCCAAGGTCGCGATAGGGCAAAAAGGAAGCCGGAAGAAGCGATGCTTCTCCCGGCTCGCGAACCCTAAATCGTCAATAGAAACTTTTCTCTGCCGAAGTGAACGCGCGCCGGGAGTTCAGCCCCCGGCGCGCGTTTTCAGCTTAACGGCGTGCCAGCAACATGCCCGCCAAAAGCCCAATGCCGCCGGCGACCAGCAACGCGGTGATCGGCTGGGCCTCCACGCGCCGGCTCAACTCCTGAACCGCCTCGTCAGCCTGCCGGCCGACGCGCTGGTTCAGATCCGCGGCGGTATCGCGTAGCGCGGCGCCGGCCGAGGCTGCGGCGTCATTGACCGCGCGGCCAAGGCGATCCGTTTCGGCGCCGACGGTCTGAAATTTCGTGCCACTCATGTGACTGTCTCCTTCTGGGAACGTGTCCGCGTCCGACATTCAGTCGCGCAACGCGTCCTTGGCGCCCCCGACCGCGTTCTGAATCTTGCCGGCGGCCTTGTCAGCCTTGCCCTCGGCCTGCAATTTGGCATCGCCCGTGACCTTGCCAGCGGCTTCCTTGACGGCACCCTTCATCTGGTTGCCCACGCCTTCGATACGATCCTTGTCCACGCTTGTCTCCTTTGGTTACATCAAGCGGCCGCGTGCAGGCGGCGCCGCTGAATGAACGCAGTCCGACAGACGAAGTTCCGCCAGTTCAGTCAGCAGTTGTCGATCACGAAGCCGGCATCCGTGGGCTTAGTCCGGCTGTTCGTTGCGCACCGGGAATTCAAGCAGCCAGACCAGGCCGCTGGATGGATAGGTCAGTGTCACGGTGCCGCCGACAGCGCGCGCCACGGTGCGCTCGATCACCACCTGGCCGAAGCCGCGGCGCGGCGGTGGGGCGACGGGCGGACCGTTTCGCTCCTCCCATTTCAATGCACAGATAGTGCCATCCGCTGCCTCACGCGTTTCCCAGCTCACGCGCACGCGGCCGGGGGGAATTGAAAGCGCGCCATATTTTGCCGCATTCGTTGCCAGTTCATGCAGCGCCATGCCGATGTTCTGGGCGGCGTCGGGCGGCAGGCTGACCTCCGGCCCTTCCATTTCGATTTGCGAAAAATCGGCATCGACATGATGCGCAAGCTGCGAGCGCACCAGGTCGGCGAGCGTCACGCCCCGCCAATCCTCCTGCACCAGCAGGTCGAGCGACCCGGCGAGCCCGTCGAGCCGCGCCGAAAACCGCTTCGTGAAATCCGCCGTGGAAGGCGCGTGCGTCGCGGTCTGGCGCATGATGGCCTGGATCACCGCCAGCAGATTCTTCGAGCGATGGGTGACTTCGCGCAGCAGCAAGCGGACATGTGCCTCGTGCCGCTTGCTTTCGGAAATATCGACGGCGCCGCCCACCACCCCTTCGATCTCGCCCGCCGCGTCGCGGGTGGGCACCACGGTGATCAGGTAGTGCCGCGTACCTGACGCGAAATCCACGCGGATTTCCTGGCGCTCCGGCTCGCCGGTCGCCAGAACGTTCCGCTTGAGGCGATCCAGGCTTCCCGCCGCCGCCGGCAGCAACTCGGCATCCGTCTTGCCAACGATTTCCTCGACCGTCCGGTCCGGCAGGCCGCGGCTGATCCAGACATAAACCAGGTCGCGGTCCTGGCTGAACACGGTGATGTCGGAGGAATCGAGGGCGATCTGGAAGCGCTGATTGGCCTCCGCGAGTGCCTGGGTGCGGCTGGCTACCCGCGCTTCCAGCGAGGTAACCAACTGGTCCAGTTGGTATTCGCGCCGCCGCAGCTTGCGCAAATGATGACGCACTTGCAGCATCGCCAGCGCCGCCATCAGCAGCGCGCCCAGGCCGGCGAGCCCGATCGTCGCCACCAGCAACGTAAAGCTCGCATTCTGCCGGGCCGTCGCCGCCTCGCGCTCGTCGGCGACGGAGCGCCGCAACGTAGCGAGATCGGCCAGAATGGATTGCGTGAGTTTCAGCCCCTCGTCTGTCTGCACGGTCGCGATGGCAGCATCCGCCTGGCCCGCGTCGTAAAGCGCCAGCGTATGCTGCATTTCCGCCAGTTTGCGCTGCACGTCCTCCCGCACGCGGGCGACCAGGGCGGCCAACTCCGGGTGGGAGACGATGCGGCTGAGAAGCCGCTGCTCGTCATCGAGCACTGCGTGCACCGAGGCCGTGTACGGGGCCCGGTAAAGGGCGCGATGGGTGAGCAGGAAGCCGCGCTGGCTGCTTTCCGCATTCAGCAACTCGCCGCGCAAGCCGTTGGCCGCGAAGCTGATCTGGGTATCCAGCAGCGCCACGGCGTTTTGCGTCTGGTTGAGCCGGGCCAGGTAGAGCGCGCCGCCGCAAATGGCGAGCAGCAGCACAAGGCCGATCAGAATCGGGACCGAAGCCGCCACCGTAAGGCGCGTCATGTCGGTCGCCGCCATGCGCGCCGCGCCGACCGCCCCTACGGGCACCTCTGAGGCTCGAACGGCAGCAGACATATCAGGCGATCGGACGTTCCATTGGCGGCAGGTTGGCGCCGCGACCCACCCCTATGCGCACGCCGATCCGCGGCGTGGCCAGCGTTCAGGCGGCGGCGGAACTCGGTTGTGCGCCGGCGCGGCGGTCGAAAAACAGCGCCTGGCTGATAATCGCCTTCACGACCTCGGGTCGGAAAGGCTTGGTAATCAGGAAGGTCGGCTCCGGCCTTTCGCCGGTGAGCAGTCGCTCAGGATAAGCAGTGATGAAAATGACGGGCACCGAGCAGGCGGCCAGAATGTCGTTCACCGCATCGAGGCCGGAGCTGCCATCGGCCAGATGTATGTCGGCCAGCACAAGGCCGGGCCTGCGGTCCTCGATGGCGGCCAGCGCCTCCTTCTGCGTGCGCGCTATATGGGTCACGGTATGGCCCAGTTCGGTCACCAGGGCCTCAAGATCCATGGCGATCATCGGTTCATCCTCGATGATCAGCACATCGGTGAGGATCATGCTGGCAATTTCCTTGCCCGCTTCCGTCAACAGGTCGGAAACTTCCGCCTGCGACTCGCGCAACAACTCGGCGATTTCGGGGACGGAAAAGCCTTCCAGGGCGTGCAGCAGGAACGCAATGCGCGGCTTCGGCGTCATCCGCTCCAGCGAACGATCCGCGGCGCGGGCCGGCCCCTCCACCCGGTGGTCCACCGCGCCGGGACGAATATTCACCGACACCGACTGCCAGATGCGCAGGAAGGCACCGAACAGCTCGCGCCGGGCAGTCTCGGCATCGATGGTGGCACCGGATTCGAGGATCGCCTCCAGGGTGGCAACAACATAGGCATCGCCGCTGCTCTGGCTCCCGGCCAGGGCGCGGGCGAAGCGGCGGAGCATCGGCAACTGATAGGAAATCGCGGCAGACACCGACATGGAGACCCTCTTTTTAGGCGCCGCGTGAGGCAGCATTTGAGCCGTGGCTTCTCGCACAGAACGCGGCAGTTGCAAAAACGTTCCAGGCATTCGCGAAACGCTTGGAACCAATTGGCAGCGGGGGCGTTTCTCGGCGCTAGGTGTGGCAGAATGCGCGGACCATAGCGGTTTCGGCGGGGGTCGCTCGCGGTGTCCGGAACCCATTAGCCAAGCGGGCGTTGAGAGCCAGGAGATGGTCACACCGGTGTCGCGTGACAAGGAAAAGAGCGGACGTATGGAGTCTCAAGCGCTGGCGGGCATAGATCCTATGCAGCCCCCGCGGGCTGTCGATGCCGGATTGGAGGGCGACATTCAGGCGCACCTCGGCCGGCAGTTGCGCGCCCTGTACGATGAGGTGGCGAGCCAGCCGGTGCCGGATCGCTTCGTGAAGCTGATCGAGGAACTGGAACGGCGATCGACATCCGGCGGCAAGGGCGACGCGTGAACGCGGCTGCTCCCCCTACAAATGGCGCCGCCTCGAACGGCCACGCCAGCCCGCGTGCCGAGCTGTTGGCGGCGCTGCCGCGGCTGCGCGCCTTCGCCATGTCGCTTTGCGGCCATTCCGACCAGGCTGATGACCTGGTGCAGGAAGCGCTGGTAAAGGCCTGGGCGCATCTCGCCTCGTTCGAGCCGGGCACGAATATGGCCGCCTGGCTTTACACAATATTGCGCAACGAATTCTACACGCGCTTCCGCAAGCGGCGCTACGAAGTGGCGGACCCGGAAGGCCAACTCGCCGCCCGGCTCGCCACCGCGCCCGCCCAGGAAAGCCATATACAGTTTCAGGATTTCCGCGTGGCGCTCTATAAACTCGCCCCGGAACAGCGCGAGGCGCTGATGCTCGTTGGCGCCTCCGGCCTGTCCTACGAGGAGGCCGCGGAAATCTGCAAATGCGCGGTCGGCACGATGAAAAGCCGTGTCAATCGGGCGCGTAACAAGCTGGCGACCATGCTTTCCATGGAGGATGCCGACCGGTTCGCAGGCGATCAGCGCTGGTCCGCCGCCGTCGAGGCGCCACGCGTGGATCCTTCAGCTTTGATGTGAGACCGGCCGACGCTGGTTGAGGCGAGGCCTGAGCTCTCGCCCCCCTTAGCCGCGCAGGAGCGGCATCACCGAGGCCGCGGGAACCGCACAGCATGGCGGGCGTTACGTTTTGCAAAACGTCGCGCGCGGAGTTTGTGATTTGCCCAACACATCGATACCGCCATCGGAACGGATGGCGCTGTTTCTCGACGTGGACGGCACCCTGATCGACATAGCGCCGCGGCCGGAGGCGGTATTCGTGCCAGCGGACCTGCCTGACGACCTGGCGGCGGCAGCGCGTCAGGTAGGCGGTGCGCTCGCGCTGGTGAGCGGCCGCACGATCGCGGAGCTCGACCGGTTATTCGCGCCGGTGCGCCTGCCGGCGAGCGGCGTGCACGGCGCGGAGACAAGGCTCGACGCGGACGAGGCGCCAACCCGGGCACCGCCTTTGCCCGACGCGGTCCGCGCGCGTGTGAGCGCGGTGGCGGATCGCTTCGCCGGCGTGGAGATCGAGGACAAGGGCGCGTCGCTCGCGGTGCATTTCCGCCGCGCGCCGGCGGTACATGGCGCCTTGCGCGAGGCGTTGAAGGATGCGGCCGGCGGGCTTTCGATTGCTGAAGGGGATATGGTGTTCGAGCTGAAGCGGCCGGGCGTCGATAAGGGCGCGGCGCTGCGGCATTTCATGAAAGTGGCGCCGTTCGCGGGGCGGCAGCCGGTTTTCGTGTCCGATCATTTCATCGACACGGCGGGATTCGCCGCCGCGGTTTCGTTGGGGGGGGCAGCTTTCTCGGTGGGCGCGCGATTGCCCGGCACGACCGGCAGTTTCGCCGGACCGCAGGCGGTGCGCGCCTGGCTCAAGGCAATCGCCGGATGAGGGGATGGACGTGGCATTCGATTCGAGTGGCGATCACATGTCGGCGCGGCTGATCCTGGTTTCGAATCGGGTGGCGGTGCCGGGGGAAAAGCAATCCGCCGGCGGCCTGACCGTCGCCATTCAAGCGGCGCAAAAACTGCGGGACAGTGTGTGGCTAGGCTGGAGCGGCGCGATCACTGAGGCGGAAGTGCCACCGCCACCGCGCGAAATCAGCCGCAGCAATCGCAGCTACGTCCTGCAGGATCTGCCGGCGAACGACCATCAGGAATATTATAACGGCTTCGCGAACCGCGTATTATGGCCGATCTTGCACTACCGCCAGGATCTCGCGGAATTCAACAACGTCGATCTCGACGGCTACCTGCGCGTGAACCGGCATTTCGCAAACGCCGTCGCCCGCATACTGCAGCCCGACGACGTGGTGTGGGTGCACGACTATCATTTCCTGACCCTCGCGCGCGACCTGCGGCAACAGCAGTTCGGCAACATGATCGGGTTCTTCCTGCATATCCCCTGCCCGCCCCCGGATCTGCTGCTGGCCCTGCCGCAGCACGCGGAGACGCTGGGCATGCTCACATATTACGATCTCATCGGCGTGCAGACCGAACGCGATGCTGAGAAGCTGGGCCGCTATTTCGAAACCGCGCTCGGCGCCGTGCCCCGCGGCGACGGCCTGTATGAATGTGACGGGCGGCGCGTGCAGGTAAAGGCATTTCCTGTTGGTATAGCAACTGAAGTCTATGCGCGCGCAGCGCGGCAGGCGGTACGCTGCAAGGTAGCAACGGAGCTGGACGAAAGCCTTGGCGACAAGAAACTCATTATCGGCGTGGATCGGTTGGACTACACCAAGGGCATTCCGCAGCGGATACAATCCTTTGGCCAGTTCCTGGAGAAATTTCCCGACTGGCGCAACCGCGTTTCCTATTTGCAGGTAACCCCGAAAAGCCGCAGCGACGTCAAGGAATATGCCGAAATAGAGCGCGAGGTGTCCACCCTGGTCGGCCAGATCAATGGCGCGCAAGCGGACCCGGCCTGGACACCGATACGCTACGTCAACCGTCCATTCTCGCGGGCAATCCTCGCGGGCATGTACCGCATGGCGGATGTCGGGCTGGTGACACCGGTGCGCGACGGCATGAATCTGGTGGCGAAGGAATTCATCGCGGCGCAGGATCCGGAAGACCCCGGCGTGCTGATCCTCTCGCAATTCGCGGGCGCCGCGGAACGTTTCACCAGCGCCCTGCTGGTCAACCCGCACGAGACGGAGGCCGTGGCGGCCGCCATCAAGGAAGCGCTGGACATGGGCCTCAACGAGCGCCGGGCGCGCTGGCAGGCGATGTTCGATGAAATATCGCTCAATTCGATCGATCGCTGGGCGGAGGATTATCTGGCGGCATTGGCGGCGACACGCCAGGGCGGATGGTTGCGCGAAGGTTTCTGGCGGCTGTTCTCGGCGCGGGTTTGAGACGAAAAGAAGCAAGAAAGGCCTTCTTTTCTGAAGAAAAGAAGCAAAAGACTTTTATCAATGGCGTCCAACAGCCAGTCCAAATCGGCGGCATCTGTGCTGCCCGAAACAGATAAAAGTTTCTTTTTTTCAAAAAAGAACTGCTTTCCTTCCTTTCTTATCAAATGGTTGCCCTACCTCGGCAGTCACGGGTATTCTTTATCTGAAAAGACGCAAATAGATTTATGCATTGCCTGTCGACGCATATGGGTTCAGCGATGGGCCCAACATGCCTCGATGCTCTGCGCTTCGCGTTTTCAGAAGAGAAGCCGTTCTCCTGTTGCTTGTTGCCTTTGGCCAGCTCGCCGGCTGCGCGACGCCGCCGCGATGCCGTGGCGGGCGCGCCGGCGCGGACACGGTGTATGTGGTCAGCCGAGGCTGGCATGTCGAAATCGGCATTCCGGCCGAACGGTTGACGGGCCCGTTGCGGGTATTCCGCGACATATTCCCCGGCGCACGCGCGGTGATGTTCGGCTACGGCAAGCGCACGTTCATGACGGCGCCAGCCGACGATATCAGCGAGTATCTGCTGGGACCGGTGCCGGGGCCCGCGGTGATAGAGGCGGTCGGATTGCGGGACTTGCCGCCGGCAGCCTACGGCCCCAGCGACATGGTGACGCTCGCTTTGACGTCCAGCGGTGACGCCAGGCTCGATGCTTTTATCTGGAATGATCTACGCCTGGACCGAACAGGTGAACCGCTACTTGTGGGCCCGGGCGAGTTTCCGGGCAGC